>JAADFT010000500.1 GCA_013152765.1 Calditrichota bacterium
GGACGAAAAACGCGGACCGCTCGTGGCCGCGGCCAAGGACCTCCGCCAGTGGATCGCTGAACTCGCGGCAACCCAGGAAGTCGATTCGACGCCGGTGGTCCGAATTCGATTCTTCAGTCTGCCAGAAGGCGAAGCGAGGTCGGCATTCGTCAAGAAACACGGCCTGAAAGAGTCCGCCGCCTGGGTCCACCCCGAAGGCTACTCCCTCCGCTTCCACAAGAAAAAGGGCGTCTGGCTGGTCGACGTGGTGGGAGCCGACGACCACGGTGCCTACTACGGCGCCGAGTCGCTCGGACAGCTTCTGGTCAAAACCCCGGAGGGGCTCGCTCTGCGCAGAGCAAAGGTGGACGACTGGCCCACGTACTCGTTGCGTGCCTTCAAATCCCAGGCCTTCGAAGGCAGCATGTGGGCCATGAAAGACGCTGTCCGCATGGCGGACTGGGCGCCGCACTTCAAGTTCAACGCCTTCAGTCCCTGCTACACCCACCTGGCGGACTTCAAGAATCCGTCGCGGGAGTATCTGGCTTTTCTGGACACGCTCCTGACCAGAGCACGGCGAAACGGGACACACCGCATCATCCCTGAAATCAACGTCTACTACGGTAACACCATCGTCATCTCGTGGCCGCATGAAATTCGCCACGTGGCGGACCTGTTCGGACGAAGCCTGCGGGCAGGTTCGCGCGAAGTAATGTTGCAATTCGACGACTTCGCGAAGCTCTCTCCGCAGGACAAACGCACCTTCGGCACACTGGCCAAAGCGAACGTGGCTTTGGTGAACGACCTTCTCGGCTACCTGCGTCAGGATTTCCCCAATGTGAACCTCTGGGTTTGCCCCCCGGTCTACTTCATGCCACGCGACAAAGAGCAGGAACGCTACCTGGTGGAGTTCGGGCAGGGCATCGACTCGACCGTGAGCATCGTGTGGACTGGCAAGAAAGTGACCACACTGGAACAGCATGCGGAAGACATCCGCGCGTACCAGAAGCTGGTGAACGGCCATCCTCTCGTCTACTGGGACAACACGTTGAAGATTCCCCCGGGCTGGTCCAACGTGTTCCGCTGCAATGCCTACCTTGGCGCGGTGAAGAACATCGACTCAACGGATTGGCGGAACCTCTACACCTTCACCAACGGGCGGTTCGTGGGTAACACGTACGGCCCGAGCGAGATCTACAAAATCCCACTGGCGACGATGGCCGACTACCTCTGGAACCCCGAAGCTTACGATCCAGAGCGCTCGTTCAAAATGGCCTGTGCCCGCTTCGATCGAACCAATCCCAAACTTGGTTCCATGGTCGCCCGCTTCGCCAACGAACTGCACCAGCGCGTGTACGACCTCAGGGTCAAATTTTGCGAGAATCCAACCGTCGATGGACTGGCGGAGCTGAGAGCCGCTGTGGCCATGTTGGAACACGCCTACGTACAACTCACGGACGAGACGCAGAACCAGCTTCTCCTGGACCAGCTTCGCCCGTACGTGAATCGCCACGTCCTGGTGCTACCCTACTTCGAGAGCCTGCTTCGGGCCAAGCGCGAAGGACCGAACGCCTACTACAAAGAGCTGAGCACGGTGGTCATCCCTGGCCTCGAAGCCGTGCGCGACCACGTGGTGAAGAAAAAAGGCGAAGGGGAACACAAGGAGGGCGTTTTCCGGGGGGCGCTCGAGAACAAAAACATCGAGGATCTGAAGAAACTTGCGGACAAGGTGGCCCGGCTCCGGCGAGCGTGAGAGCACAGCCCAAAGAGGTGCCGGGTTTCGTTTTGCGAGAAGGACGTTGCGGGCCTTCGGGCGAAACAGTTTTCCACCCGGGATCAGATCCCTGGGCTACTTCGGAAAGGCGCCCGCTGGAGTGGGCTCGGCTCGGGAAGAAACCACGGCATGCTGACGTGGCAGAATTGGAAGCCCCGAGCAGCTGTCGAGAAAACCAGCGTTCGAAACGCAGTTCACACTCAACTGGCGGTGGTTTCGCCTTACGCCGCCACTGGAGATGTCAGCTCCGAAGGGGGAATCCGTAGTTCGCTGCCCTTGGGTTTCACGGGGTTGTACGGGCTTTGTCCCCGACGAAAAGCGGGGTTGTGGAAGGAAGGCCGTTGAACCAATCGAAGGAGGGACCGATGAACTCTCTCTGGCAGAGAATGATTCGTGCCTCGAAGCTGGAAGCCAACCTGTACGAAGAAGTTGAAGCCGACACAACCGCCACCAACCAGGCCATGCTCGTGGTGATCCTGTCAAGCCTGGCCGCCGGCATCGCCACATTGGGTGACGCCGGCATCGCTGGACTCATCTGGGGCACCATCGGAGCCCTGCTGGGATGGTTTGTGTGGGCTTACCTGACCTACTTGATCGGTACGCGGCTTCTGCCCGAGCCGCAAACAGAAGCGGACCTGGGCCAGCTCCTGCGCACGATCGGCTTCTCGAGCGCCCCGGGGGTGATTCGCATTTTCGGCATCATTCCGCTGTTCCGGCAGTTCTTCTTTTTCCTCGCCGGACTCTGGATGCTGGTGGCCATGGTCATCGCCGTGCGGCAGGCTCTCGACTACCGCAGCACAGGTCGCGCTGTGGTCGTCTGTCTGATCGGCTGGCTCGCCCAGGTGATCGTCCTGTGGCTGTTCATGGCTTTGTTCGTAAGGCCGTAAGCGGAACTCAGCAACGGCAAACGCAACGGGCCGCCTCAGGTCTCAGGCCGGGCGGCCCGTTTCTTGACGCGGGATCAAAGCGTAGTCGTAGAGACACTTCGCTTACGGGCGAGCTGGTGAAGCAGGGGATCGGGTCCGGTACGCCAACCGCTTCGAAGGCTTGCAAGCGCCGGTGGCAGCTGTCGCAAACGCCGCAAGCTACGTTGCTGTTCTGGTAGCAACTCCAGGTGAGCTCAAACGGAGCCCCCAACTCGAGCCCCAGCCTCACGATTTCTTCCTTCGTCTTGTCGATCACCGGGGTCTCGATTTTGATCTTCGTTTCCGGGCGCGTGCCCAGGTCCACCGCGCGCTGAAACGCAGCGTAGAAAGCTGGCCGACAGTCCGGGTAGCCGGGGGCGTCGGGCTCCACCGCCCCAATGAAAATGGCCTCTGCGCCGAGCACCTCCGCCCAGGCCGTTGCCACAGCGAGAAACTGGCCGTTGCGAA
>JAADFT010000501.1 GCA_013152765.1 Calditrichota bacterium
CACAGGCAGCCAGTTATGGCTCTGGGCGAGAGCGAAGAGCAGGCCGGTGTGTAAACCCCAACCCGCCAGAAATAGACGAGTCGCGTTTGTACCAGCTTGTCTCTTGCGCTGAATGAAATGGCGGGCAGCGAATACCGTCGCGAGTACGTAGGTTGCTGGTGTCAGGATGCGCAGTAACGTAAGCATTGACATGGGATCACCCTTTCTTCCTGCCTGCAGAGGTGTCTTCCCCGAAAACAGCCCAAGGCGATGAAAGACAGTCCCTGGTTTGCCGTTCTCTGCGTAACACGGTGCAGAGAAAAGGCCGAAGATCGCGTATCTGGTCGGCATGCCGTCAGGTCAATTGCTGCCGCAAGGAGTCCAGACACGACAAACGTCGAGTCTGTCTGCCGTCAATCTACGTATTCGCTCCGGGAAAAGCAAGTAATCACAGATGTTTGGAAACGGCCAGTTCCTCTTCGGGTTGGAAAATCCAACTTAGCTAAGGAAAAGAAGCGAGCGGCGAAACCGCAGTGATGTGGAATTCCGGTAACCGACAGGGCGGTAAATGTCAAAGCCGAATCTCCGTCGCGAGAGCCCGGTGCCGTCTGACAGGAGAGACTTTGTATCCAGAAACGAATTGCCTTTGAACGCGTGGATAGCTACCTTGAATCAACGGCAGTTACGTTTTCGCCACAAGCTTGGCTGCAAAACGGGGGCGGGCGGCCAAAGGCTCCACCAAAGGGTGTTGTTTTACGGACCCGTTCACCTTTCTGGGAGCACCCATCAGGGGCTGTTAGCCCTTGCTGACACAGTACAGAGCAACCGGTGACGTCTTCCGCTGGAGGGGCGAGACATTTACAAACGTCGAGACAGAGCAAGTCCGTGAGGCGGAAGAATTCGGAGGTCTGCATGGTAGCAGATCTCTCCCTTGTTTCGTGCTTTGTGCGCTGTTTCCCCTGCAAGTCCTGTCTTCTTTCAACATGAAACCCGAGAAAAACCGGAGGGCTCGATGCGCTGGTGGCGGGTTTTCGGCTCGATTGTGCTTGTCTGGGGCGTATCGGTTTCAGCTCTTTTGGCCCAACCAGTCTACATCCGCGTCAATCAGATTGGCTATTTGCCCAGCGAGCGCAAAATCGCTGTAGCTTTCTGTGAGAAGGGGCGGGCGAATCTGCACTTCGAGCTGGTTGATGCGGCGACGCACGAGCGAGTGTGGGGTCCTGCTGCTATGGGTCGAAAGCTCGGGCATTACGGCCGCTTTCCGTGGCACGTGGCGCTCGACTTCTCGAAATTCCAGAAGCCTGGCCGTTACCAGCTCCGGATTGTGGAAACGGGCGATTTGTCGATCCCGTTTCGGATTGGGCAGAGTGTCTACGGCAAAGCTCCGGCGGCGATTCTTGCTTTCCTGCGGCAGCAGCGTTGCGGCTACAACCCGTTCCTGGACGAAGTGTGCCACACCAAAGACGGCCGCACGGTGGAAGGGCCCGTTCCCGACGGCACCTACCTGGACGTGTCCGGCGGTTGGCACGACGCGGCCGACTACCTCCGTTACCTGCTGACTTCCAGCAACGTAGTCGGTAGGTTGTTGCTGGCCTACCGTTTGGCGCCGGACGCGTTTGTCGACTCGGTCGACGCGCTGGGGCATCCATTCCCGAACGGTGTACCCGACATCCTGGACGAAGCCCGCTGGGGACTGGTCTGGATGCTCAAGATGCATCCCGATCCTGATCAGCTGTACCACCAGGTGGCCGATGACCGCGACCACTCCGGCTGGGACCTGCCTTACGAGGACACGTCGGACTACGGCTGGGGACCTGGCTCCTACCGCGTTGTCTACTACGCGACGGGCAAACCTCAGGGGCTGGGCAGATTCAAGAGCCAGTCTACGGGTGTAGCCAATCTGGCAGGCCGTTACGCAGCCGCCATGGCCATGGCCGCCGTCGAGTTTGCGGAGCTGGACCCGCCTTTCGCGCAGCGCTGTTTGCGGGCAGGCCAGGAGGTTTACCGCCTCGGCCTGAAGCAACCCGGCTGCCAGGAAGGAACGCCTCACAACGCGCCTTACCGGTACCACGAGTCTACCTGGGCCGACGACATGGAATGGGGTGCCGCCGAGCTTTTTCGCGTCACCGGCGATTCGGCCTACCTGAGGCAAGCGGTCCGCTTTGCGCGCCGAATTGCAGCCACGTCGTGGATGGGCCGCGACTCCGTTCGCCACTACGAGTTCTACCCGTTTTTCAACGCCGGGCATTTTGCCCTGTTTGACTTCGCAAGCCCTGGTTTTCGGGATTCCTTGGCGGCGTACTACCGGGAGGGCATCGAAGCTTGCCAGAGACGGGCAGACCGGAATCCTTACGGTGTGGGCATACCGTTTGTCTGGTGCTCGAACAACCTGGCTGCAGCTCTGGTGAACCAGATTCTTCTGTACGAAAAGATGACAGGTGACCGGCGTTACCACGCTCTGCTGCAGGCGCACCGGGACTGGCTCCTGGGGCGCAACCCCTGGGGAGTCAGCCAGTTCGTGGCGCTTCCGGAAGACGGCGTGACTCCTTTGCACCCGCACAGCGTCATCGCGTCGGAGACGGGGCGAACGATCGTTGGAGGGCTCGTGGACGGTCCCGTTTACACGTCCATTTTTCGCAGCCTCAGGGGAATTCATCTTTCTGGCCCGGACCCGCTGGCGCCTTTTCAGTCCGACTGGATTGTTTACCACGACGACCTCTGGGACTACTCCACCAACGAGCCCACGCTGGACGGCACAGCGAGGCGGTGCTGTTCTTGAGCGTGTTGGCGCGGCAGCCACGCTGAGTGGTTTCGCCAGCAGGTGAACATTCTGCGGCACAGGGTCTTTCCATCTGCATTTTTTCTAAACCGAGTCGACCTGGCTACGACACGACCCTGTGACCCCACGCACAGAACTGCTTGTGCAAGTAGAAAATACTTGACAAGCGCAGATTTACGCGTAAATTAGGGTCGCCAAATGGAGTTAGGACGACTCCAAAGGGACCTTCGAAGGAGGACCTTCATGCAGCCGAGGGGCAAACCGTGGGGTCTCGGTGTGCTTTCTTACGGAACACTGGGCCAGGGGGGGCCAGTGCATGAAGTAGCCTAAATGAAGCCCGGCTTCCGTTCGCAAAGTGTGCGAGCGGGGGGCGGGCTTTTGCATTTGTCCGGGTGCGTGGACGTTCGGGCATGAGCATGGCGGGGGAAGCTGTGTGCGAGTAAGGGTGGTGGGGTATGGGGTGATGACGGGTGCGAAACAGTGATTCGGGGACCGCTGAGAAACGCCGGACCAGGTGAAG
>JAADFT010000502.1 GCA_013152765.1 Calditrichota bacterium
TCGGCGAGGATTGGGGAATTCCCGTGCCGATCCCGCTTGACAATCGGTTCGCCAATTGGTACTTTTGCCGGAGCGCTGCGGTGAAGCCTACGTGGAGACCGAAATGCATCTTGACCTCTCGAAATACGAACTGACCGCCGACGAACTGCGCTGGCGTTGTGTTCCCGAGAAACTTCCTTTCGAGTCCACCGAAGACCTGCGCCCTGTAGACGAAATTCTGGGGCAGGAGCGGGCCACCACGGCTCTTCGTACCGGGCTCCGCATGACCAGTCCCGGGTTCAACGTGTTTGTTACTGGTGCGCCAGGCACGGGGCGAACAACCACAGTTCGGCTGCTGCTTCGAGAAATCGCACGCGACGGCGAGGTCCCGCCGGACTGGTGTTACGTGTACAATTTCAGAGATCCCGACCGTCCTGTGGCCATTTCGCTGCCGGCGGGGAAGGGACGCGAATTTGCAGCGGCCATGAAGGCGCTCGTCAGAAGCCTGAGGCGTCGCGTCCCGCAGGTGTTCGGTGGGGATGCCTTTCGCGAACGTCGCCAGGCGATCGTGGAGCGCTACGCGAACGAGCAGCGGCAACTCGTGAGCGATTTCGAGCAAAAAGCGCGCGAGGCCGGGTTCGCCGTCGTACAGGTTCAGGCTGGCGAGCTGGCGCGTCCTGACCTGGCGCCCCTTCTGGACGGAAAAGCAGTGCCCTGGGAGCAGCTGGAGGCGGCTGTCCAGGAGGGCAAGCTTGACTCCGAGAAACTGAATGCCCTGCGTGAACGCTACGCTGCTCTGGCCACAGAGCTGGCCCACATCCTGGAAGAAATTGCCAAGCGGGAAAAGGCGCTCGCGGACGACATCCGGAAGTTGATCAAACAGACAGTCGCGCACCTGGTAGACCGGCCACTGGCGGAGATCCAGAAGAAATTCCCGGATCCGAAGGTCGAGCGTTTCCTCGCCGGTGTGAAGGCGCGACTGATCGAGGACGCAGAACACCTGGCCGGCGAAGCTCCGGACGAAACCGACCACAAGGGTTTCGACGACGTCGTGTACCGCGTGAACGTGGTGGTGGACAACAGCGACCTGGACGGCAAGCCGGTGATTTTCGAAAATCACCCTTCGTACAGGAACCTGTTTGGGGCGATCGAACGCGCTGTGGACCGTTCTGGTCAGTGGTACACGGACTTCACAAAAATCAAGAGCGGCTCGTACCTGCGTGCAAACGGTGGGTTTCTGGTGATCCAGGCGCGGGACGCTCTTCTCGAGGCAGGTGTCTGGCCTGCTCTCAAGCGGGCCATGAAATCCGGGCACGTGGAGATCCAGTCGGTGGACGCTGGCTTCCCATTTCCAGGCACCACGCTCAAGCCGGAGCCAATCCCCTGCAAGACGAAGGTCGTGATGATCGGCGACCCGCAGGTGTACGCAATGCTCTACCAGATGGACCAGGATTTTCGCAAGATCTTCAAGGTCCGCGCCGATTTTGACGTGGAAATGCCGCGCAGCGACGACACGGTTTTGCAGTACGCCACCTTTGTGAAGAAGATCTGCGAAGACGAGAACCTGCTGCCGTTTGAAAAGGGAGCTGTGGCCAGAGTGATCGAGTACGGGGCACAACTGGCCGGCCGCAAGGACGGGCTCAGCACTCGCTTCAACGATGTGGCGGACCTGGTGCGCGAGGCGAGCTACTGGGCGGGTGAGCGTTCCGAAAAGCCGAAAGCTGTGTCGGCGGCGGACGTGGACCGGGCTCTGCGGGAGCGGCGGGAACGCCACCGGTTGCCGGAACAAAAGCTCCAGGAGTGGGTTGCTCGCGGGGTCATCTTGATCGACACTGAAGGGGAAAAGGTCGGGCAGGTAAACGGCCTGTCTGTGGTAGACCTCGGCGACTTTCGGTTTGGGCGACCTTCGCGGATCACGGCCCAGGTTGGTCTTGGCAAGGCGGGCGTCATCAACATCGAGCGCGAAGCTGAACTGAGCGGCCCAATCCACAACAAGGGGGTTCTGATCATCGCCGGGTTTCTCCGCGGTCGCTTTGCTCGCAAACGTCCCTTGGTGATGAGTGCCAGCCTGTGCTTCGAACAGCTCTACGGAGGTGTGGAAGGCGACAGCGCGTCGGCGGCGGAAATCTACGCCCTGCTGTCCGTCCTCTCCGGCATGCCGATTCGGCAGGACGTGGCCGTGACCGGCTCGGTGAACCAGTTGGGCCAGATTCAGCCTGTGGGTGGGGTGAACGAGAAGGTGGAAGGCTTTTTCGACGTGTGCCGTTTGCGCGGCCTCACGGGGCAGCAGGGGGTGATCATTCCCCGGCAGAACGTGCAGGACTTAATGTTGCGCGAGGACGTGGTTGCGGCGGTCCAGGAGGGCAAGTTCCACATCTACGCGATCGAGACCGTGGACGAGGGGATCGAGATCCTGACGGGGAAACCGGCGGGCAAGCTACTCGAAGACGGCTCGTACGAACCAAGTAGTGTTAACGCGGCTGTCGACGACGCATTGCAACGCTTGGCAGAGGCCGGGCGCGCTTTTTCCGGCGAGGACCCCGGGCTTCCTGCTTGACTCCTCTGCGCTGGGTTGGCCGGGAGAGGCCGGGACGTTCGATGTGCATGCTCTCTTGGGAATCTCGCTTCTGTGCTGATCGAACACGCGCTGACGGGAGCAGAATCAGCCCGGGCAGACGCGTAGCAATTCCGTTTGAAGAAGGACAGCGTCACTGCCTGTGCTTGGATCGTGCGACCAGCCTGAGGGAGTGGTAGGACCTCAGTGACCGGGTTGCGGATTCTGGTCGTTCTTCAATTGAGGGCCGAACAGAAACGGAATGGTGGCCCCGAACACGTGCGGGGTGAGCAGAAACTGGAAGTAATGCTGCATGTCGTCTTCACTGAGCGACACTTCTGGCCAGTGTACGTGCAGCTTTTCGCGGTGGCTTTTCTTTCTTCTCCAGCGTACCATTTGGAACTCCAGTCAGGCTTTACGCACCTGGTTGCATTTTTGAGACACCGGTTGCGTTGACCTGTGCGAAAAGTGAACATCCAGCGTGGAATTTCTGCGGGGTTGAACATTCGACACAGATGTCTCTGCACATTCTGTGCCACTACA
>JAADFT010000503.1 GCA_013152765.1 Calditrichota bacterium
TTAGCCCTGCAGCTTGAGGAGCCTCTCGACTCGGCTGCCTTGGAAAAAGCCGTGCGTGCGCTGGTCGAACACCACGACATGCTCCGGGCTCGCTTCAGACGGGACGGCTCCGCCTGGATTGCGGAGATCCCCTCGGAGGTTGCCCCTCAGGTTTTCCGATTTGTGGATCTGTCCACTCTGGAGGCGGGAGAAGCGGCGAAGAAGTTAGCGGCGGAAGCCGGTCAGGCCCAGGCAAGCTGCAACTTGCAGGACGGACCGCTCTTCCGGGTGGTCTACTTCCGAATGCCCGCTGGAGCGGGCGACGCGATGTTGATCGTGGCGCATCACCTGGTGATCGACGGTATTTCGTGGAGGGTGCTGACCGAGGACCTGCTGACGGCTTACCAGCAAATCGCCGCGGGCGAGAAGCTGAGGTTGCCACCGAAGACGACTTCCTTCAAGTACTGGGCTGAGAGGCTGGCTGATTTCGCGAACTCGGACGAGCTGGCCGAGGAACTGGAGTACTGGAGGAAAGTTGGTGAACGAGCCGGACAGGCTGAAACTGGCCTGCCGGTCGACTTCCCCGAAGGCCAGAATCTGGAGAAGCACGCAGCCTCAGTCAAGGTGGCGCTGAACGAAGAGGAAACGGAGGCGCTTCTCCGCGAGGTGCCACTGGCTTACCACACCCAGATCGAACACATCCTGTTGGCCGCGCTGGCAAGAGCCTACAACCGCTGGACTGGCCGACAGGCGCTTCTTGTCGACATGGAATCCCACGGGCGCGAGGATCTGTTCGAAGACGTGAATCTTTCGCGCACGGTGGGTTGGTTCACGGCCATGTACCCGGTGTTGCTCGAAGGCCAGGCGGGTTGGCGCGAAGACGAGCTGATTAAGCACGTGAAAGAGACGTTCTCTTCGATCCCGCGGCACGGTCTCGGTTTCGGGTTGCTGCGGTTCAAACGCGAGAAGTCACCGAAACTGGATTCTTTCCCCGAGGCGGTGGTTGGCTTCAACTACCTGGGGCAGTTCGAAGGCGAGGACGGCCGGCTGCACGGCCTTGGGAAGACGCTGGACACGCTTGGACCGGAGCGGCACCCGGAGAATCCGCGGATCCACGAACTGGAAATCGGCGCCCTGGTGGTTGGTGGTCAGATGCAGTTCAATTTCTCCTACAGTTCCGACCGTCTGGCTGAGGCCACTGTTACCCGGTGGGCCAACGAGTACGTGGAGGAACTGCGGAGGCTCATTCAGCACTGTCTCTC
This sequence comes from Calditrichota bacterium, assembly GCA_013152765.1. Classification (GTDB taxonomy): domain Bacteria; phylum Zhuqueibacterota; class Zhuqueibacteria; order Oleimicrobiales; family Geothermoviventaceae; genus Geothermovivens. The sequence continues at coordinate 1,242 of JAADFT010000503.1, forward strand.
GGCTGGTGCAGGTGGGTACACGCCTTCGGATTTCGCCGACGCGGGTCTCGACGACGAAGAGCTCGAAGAGCTGATGGAAGAACTGGACGAGAACTGGGACAGCGAAGCGTGATGAAAGCAGCGAAGCAGCAGAAGGACATCGAGGCTGTCTACCCGCTGTCGCCGATGCAGCAGGGGATGCTCTTCCACTACATTTACAACCCCGAGTCGGCGACGTACTTCGAACAGTTCTTCGCCAAACTGCGCGGCGAACTGGACGTCTCCGCGTTCGAACGTGCGTGGAACACGGTTGTGCAGAGGCATCCGGCGCTGCGTACGTCGTTCGTCTGGAAGAAACTGGAGCGGATGCTGCAGGTCGTGCACCGCCGCGTCAGCGTTCCGGTCAGTGTGCTGGACTGGCGTCACGTGCCCGCGGAGGAACGGGAAGCAAAGCTTGAGTCCTGGGCTGAGGAAGACCGTCGGCGGGGATTCAACCTCGGCAAGGCGCCGTTGATGCGCCTTCACCTCTTCAGGCTCGAGGACGACCTGTACCAGTTCGTGTGGTCGTTTCACCACCTTCTGGCCGACGGCTGGTCGATGCCGATCATTCTGCGGGAAGTCTTCACCGCGTACGAAGCTTTGCGGGCGGGCCTGCCGGTTCAGTTGCCGCCCGTTCGGCCCTACAAGGACTACATCAACTGGCTGCAGAAGCAGGACCTCAGCAAGGCGCAGGATTACTGGAAGAAGTTGCTTCTGGATGTTGCCCCGGAGCCTCTGCCAATTTTGTCGACAAGCCGCGACGGGGTCAGGCCTGAACGGGCCAAGGAGGAAGCGAAACTGGACTTGGCTGCGTCGGCGAAACTGGTTGAGCTGGCGCGGACGAACCGGGTAACTGTGAACGCCTTTGTGCAGGCGGCGTGGAGTCTGCTTCTCTCGCGGTACCTGGGGAGCGAAGACGTCGTTTTTGGAGCCACAGTCTCGGGCAGGCCGCCGGAACTGCGGGGCGTGGAGCAAATGGTGGGCTTGTTCATCAACACGCTACCGGTGCGCGCCCAGGTGCAAGAGCGGCAAACCGTGCTCGAGCTTGTGAAGACGTTGCAGCAGCAGATCCTGAGCACCCAGGAGGTGCAGTACACGCCGCTGGTGGAGATCCAGAGCTGGATCGGTTTGCCTCGCGATGTACAACTTTTCGACACGATCGTCGTTTTCGAAAACTACCCGGTGGCGGCTGCGCTTGGAAACGGCAAGGCCAGCGTGGAGGTGTTCGACGTCCGGTCCTTCGAGAAGAGCAACTACCCGGTTTCCCTGATGGCCGCCCTGGCCGGGAAAGAACTGGGCCTGAAAATCGCCTACGACCCCGAGCGCCTGGAGCCGGAGACCGCACGGCGGATGCTGGCCCACCTGACGCGTGTGCTGGCGAGTTTTGCCGAGCATCCGGAGCTGCCGCTTGCCCGGGTCAACCTGCTGGATGAGCGCGAGCGCTGGTGGAGTGGAATCAAAGGAAGGTTGAACTGCCTGCTGCGGAAACCGTCCATGGGCTGTTTGAGGAGGCCGCGCGGCAGTGGCCGGACCGAACCGCCGTCGAATTCAGGGACGAAAGCCTTTCGTTCGAGGAACTGGACAAACGGGCCAACCAGCTTGCTCACTTTCTGCTTGCCCGCGGTTTGAAGAGAGAGGAGCTCGTGGGCATCGGGATGTCGCGCTCCCTCGAAATGCTTGTCGCGGTGCTTGGCATTCTGAAAGCCGGTGGCGCCTACGTCCCACTGGACGTGAAGAACCCGCCCGAGCGTCTTGCGCACATTTTGAGCGACACGCACATGCGCTGGGTCCTGACGCTGGAGCGCGACGCGCCCGTCTTTGCGAAACTGCCCGTGGAGACGGTGCTGCTGGACGCCGGTTGGCCCGAAATTGCGAGTCTGTCGGAGGAAGCACCGCACGTCCCCGTCGACAATCGGAACGCCTGCTACGTCATCTACACGTCCGGTTCGACGGGTAAACCCAAGGGCGTGGTTGTGGAGCACCGGTCAGTCCTGAATCTGGCGGCCAACCTCAAGCAGGACGTTTACGCTCGTTTCGCCGACCGGGCACTCCGGGTGAGCATGAATGCCCCTCTGTACTTCGACGCCTCGATGCAGCGCATGCTGGCCATGATGATGGGGCACACGCTGGTGGTCGTGCCCGAAGAAGTCCGGACCGACGGTCGCGCCCTGGTGGAGTTTTTCCGGGCACAGAGGATCGACAGCGCCGACGGCGTTCCTGCCCAGTTGAAGCTGATGCTGGAGGAAGGGCTGCTGGAAGAGGGGCAGTGGAAACCGGCCGTTTTCCTGACCGGTGGTGAGGCCCTCGACGCGGAAACCTGGGAGAAAATTCGCTCGCAGGCCGAGATTCAGTTCTTCAACATGTACGGTCCGACCGAGTGCACGGTGGATGCCTCCATCACGCCGATCACGCGGGAGACGGAACGGCCCACAATTGGCCGCGCTTTAGCCAACTCGCGCTTCTACGTCCTGGACCCGAAGATGCGCCCTGTGCCACCCGGTGTGCCCGGCGTGCTCTTCGTAAGCGGGCGGAATCTCGCTCGAGGCTACCTGGGACGACCAGACCTGACCGCAGCGGCTTTCGCACCG
>JAADFT010000504.1 GCA_013152765.1 Calditrichota bacterium
ACGGGCTCGAAGGGCCCGTCACGTAGCGCGAGCTTCAGCTCGCGCGAAGACGCCGCAGAAACACGTCTACCGCCCGAAACAACCCCGGGAGGTTGCCCAACGCCCCACGCGAGCGTTGACCCGAGGACCAACAAAGCGGCAGCCCGCTGCCGCACTCCAAAACCGCGGTCCAAACCGTCCGCACAGGCGGACGGGCAACGTCAGCCGGGGAGTTCACTTCCCGGCGTTGCCGCAATCGCACCCTGACGCACAGAAGCGCGTCCCTGCGACACACAGGACCAGTCCAGACATTCTTTCACCGCAGGGCCGCGGGGAACACAGGGCTAGCCGTCGCCGTCCCCGCGGCCTCCGCGTCCCTGCGGTCTCACAACCACTCATCAGAAGCCTCACAAAGGCAACATTGGCTTCTTCTGCTGGTTGCCGCTTTGCCACTGCTGGTAGGCATCCAGCAGGCCCCTCACGGCGGCGTAAATCGTTGGCCCGGTCTCGGGCCCGAGGGAGTTGACTTCACCGTACGGCGACTTCTTCGCATTGTAGAGGTAAGGCGGCTTCTGGTCCCACTCGCTTTTGGGAATGATGTAGCCAATTTCGTCGTTCGCCAGCCCGACAAGGATCTTCATCTTCGCATCCAGCAGATCGAAGAGCGGCGGGACCTCCACGGGATCCACGTCGAAATCGGCTCCGGCCGGATGTTCGATTCCTCCAATCACGATTTCCGGGTAAATCTCTCCCGGGATGCAAAGAATCGCCACCTCGCCAAGCCGAATCAGGTCGATTTCAGTGCGCAATTTCTTCCATCCAGCCCAGCCACGCTCCAGAACGCCCAGCGCACCGCCGAGCTGAAAGTACGGGTTGGCAAGAGGCACCTTCAGTGTGCGCGCAGCGACGCTCAAGACCGGGGCTTCCACCTGTACAGCCTTGTCCTGATTCGCAAGAACCTGGATGGCAAGGCTAAGCCCGATCGCGTCCGCTTTCTCAAAGCTCGTTTCCGTCAGCTTCTCGCCCGTGAATGGGTGCACTGTTTCCGTGTGCAGAGGCGTCAACAAACCGCCAAGCGCGCCGTTCACGTAAACCGCAATTCCACCCAGCCCCTTGTAAACCTGCTTGCCATTCCAAACAATGCCGCGCTCCACGTAGTCACGAAAGTAGCCCACAAAGTCGGCCGTGATAAGCAGGTTGTCGCTCCCAAGGGCTTCGGGGTGATTCGCCCATGCAAGGAGCGACCCTTGCGGGTCACCCGTCTCGGCGTCCACAAAACGAAGCACCCGGATGCCCAGATCGTAGACGTAGGGCGGCCTGGTGTCGATCGCCAGCCCCTCCGGAATTTCGTCGATCTGCCATCGCGTAACCACCGTCGGACGCAGGCCATCCACAGCCTGGCCGATCGCATTCACGATCGCCTCGTGGACGAACTGGCGGTAACGGGGATCAACGCCGCTGTGGAAAGGATCATGCCCCCAGATGCCGATCAGATCCGGCACCTCGTGGTCGTGAATGGAGTGGATGACCACCTGGTCGATGCCCCACTCTTCGGGCACAAGCCTGCGCACATCGACGACGTCGTCGTGCATGAAACCGATTGCGTCAAGAGCCACGAGAGCCAGGCGCACCCGACCGTCATCGAGGACAACGGCTCTGGCCCAGATGTCGTCGTGCACACCCGCCGCTGGTCTGTCGTTGTGGAACCCAGCCAGCCAGATGGGATCAAAGCGCCCGTTACCGTTGACGTCCACAAACGAATCGCCTTTCGCCGGTTCGTAGCGGGCGTTTCCGTCCACGTCCACAGCCCAGTCGTACCCCTCCGGCGTAATCGACGCCTTGCCAAACCCCGCTTCCAGCTGACTGGCCGGTTGATTCGGATCCTGAGGTACGAAGAGATTCAGCTCGTAGCCCCGGTGACGGTCACGCACGTGCCAGCCGGCCCAGGCGGCCAGCGCCACCACCACAACTACCAAAGCCAGAACAAACCACCGCAAAACACGCCAAACTTTCATCCCGTTCCTCCTGCGACGTAAGGATGTCCAACTCGCGAACGCTCACTCCGGCACACACCCGATCTTGCGTTCGAAAAATCAAATTCCCAAGTCCCCGGCGAGGCTACCGAACCGGGAAAAACGGCGCCAGTGCTCCGACCCGGCAGCGCTACCTCAGCAAGATCATTTTCCGAACGCGCCGCTCCGCCCCGAACTTCAACAAACAGGTGTACACGCCGCTGGCCAGAACCTGACCGGCGTCGTCTCGACCATCCCACGTGAAGCGGAATGAGCCGGGACCACGCCGCCCGTTGAAGAGCGTCCTGACTTTCTGGCCTGCGGTGTTGAAAACCAAAATCTTGAGGTCGCCCCGGCGCGGCAAGTCGACGCGGAGCTGGGTCGCAGCGTTGAATGGGTTCGGGTAGGCCGGGTACAAACCGAGTTTTCGGGGCACCTGGTTGTCTGAACCGCCTGGAACGGCGGAAACGGCGAACGGTTTAACCTCAACCTGCGAGAAGACCACACGAATTCGCTTGTCCGCAAGACCGGCGGCTGCGGCCATGCCGACGAGCACCGTTGAGTCGAACGGCACGTACATGGTGTGCAGCGGCTCGCTCCAGGACAGGCCATCCGGCGACGTGAACGTGCGAAGGCTGTCTCCCTGCCTTTCCACACGGAGCCAGAGGGGCGTCTCAGTGGAGATTTCTCTGTGGCCTGCCGATCTCCCGCCACTTCGAGAACACGCCGTAGCGAGGCATGACAATCAGGCCCCCGAACGCTGCCTTGTCGGCAGTTGAGCTGCGAATCATCACGCCGGCCAGGCAACCGCTGCCAAGATCCGAGAGTTCGTCCAGACGCGCTGTCACCGTGGCATCCCCGTCAAGCGGCTGGTAGACAAAGTGAAACGAGTCGCCCAGAAAGGCAATCATGCCGCTGCCACCAGCGCTCATCTCGAAACGGCCGTTCTGGTAGACTGTGTAGCCGGGCAACCCCACATTCCCCACATCCGTAAACTGCCACGGCGGGGGCACGAGGTGTTCTGATGAAAGCTCGAGATCATCAATCCAGGCGCTGACCTCGCCAGCCCGCCCTTCGCCGCGGTAGGCGACCAGAATCTTCTGCAGATTGTGCCCTTCTGCGAACTGGCCCACCTTGCAGGTGACGCGGACCCAACTGCCGGGCTCGCCCCGGGCTGCGCTCAACGGCAGGCTGTCGTCCGCAACAGGCCGGAGCTCGGCGAGGCGGGAGCCATCCTCGAACAGAAGATCGACAAAGACCCTGCGACCGAGCTGAGTGGTGGGCCTCAACCAGTACGAAAGTACCGTAGTCTCCACAATTGGCAGGCTCAACCCGAGGACTTTAAACTCGACGAAGGCGGAGTCGAGACCGCTGTCCGCAAAGGCAACCTGCAGCGCAGCCACACCGCCGTGGGCCACATCGCCAGCCACACGGCGACAGAGCGGTTTCTCCTGACCGTTCACGGGTCCCACGCCGCGCTCAACAAAGATGGCATTTTGCCAATCCGGAAGCGGTTCCCCGTCCTCCCAGCCAGTTTTCAGGCGAACGTCCTTCCGGAATTGGCCCTTGTTGTAGTCCGCGATCAGCTTGTCCCCGGCCAGGTTGTGAACGGCGAACGGCTTTTCCGCCCAGCTCGCCAGGATTTCGACCTTCCTCACGTTCGGACCAACGACGTACTGAGGCGTGTAGTCGCGCGTAATCGTTACGTTCACCAGGCGAGTTTCTCCCCCACTCAAGCGGAACGGGCCATTCTTCGTGTGGATCTGCTGGATCACAACCTGTCCGTCTCCCTGGAAGTCCACCGTGGGGCCATTTTTCTCCCCCCAGGCAAGGACTCCGAAGAAACGCGCTTTGCCGGAAAACGCCGGCCCCGTGGTGATCTCACCGTACGGCGTCGCACCGAGGATGACCAGCTGGCTGTTCACAAAATTCAGCAACGAGCCCTCCGGACACGCCAGATGTACGGCGCGGCTGGCAGCATCCGTGCCGTGAAGGAAAACATCTGCATGGCAGGGGCCTCCTTCGTCCACAAAGGCGAGGCCTTTTTCCGCAGCGTACACAAATGTGCCCATCACGTGCTCGCGAGCACACGCTCCGTAGCGGAAAGCCTCGAGGTTCGCCTGCTGGTAAGCTCGCAGGGTTTCGAAATCAGGTGGAGAGGCTACGGGGTAGCCTGGCGCGCGGAGCCAGTAGTGCGGGTTGAACTGCACGTTCTCGACCCAGCCCTCGCCAGCGTTCTGCCCGACAGCGATGCCCGTCTTGAGCGGCGAGCCGCCAACGTAGCTGATCACATGCCCATCGGACGGGAAAGACGCGAAGTCGAGCCCCTGGTAGACGTTACCCAGCGAGACATCTTTGACCCAGCAGCGCGGACCCAGCGCCCGGATGGCCCAGGGGAAGGCGTGCACCGCCGATGTGGTCTGCTCCGGGTACCAGAGGCTCAGGCCGCGAACGCCCGACCCCGCCTCAAGCGAAATGAACGGATCTTCGTCCGGATTGTCTTTGCCCCCGTAGACCAGCAGGACAGTGCCTTGAGAAACCGTGTGGTGCGGCAC
>JAADFT010000505.1:0-4163 GCA_013152765.1 Calditrichota bacterium
AAGATCCGGCAGGCCTTGCGACGCCTGGCGCGCGAGCAGCCGGGTGCGGAAGTGGCGCTGGTCGGTTGTCTCAGCCAGCTTCGGCCGGAAGCGCTGAAGGATTTCCCGAATGTGCGCTGGGTCCTCGGCTCAGACACCAAGTTCGAGCTCCCGGAAGCCGTGGAATCCGGCGAGCCAACGCTTGAGGTCGATCCCCAGGTCCGCCAGTTTCACTCTCCTCTTGTGGGCGACTTCAGTCCCCGAACGCGCGCGTTTTTGAAGATTCAGGACGGTTGTCGGTTCCGCTGCAGCTACTGCACCGTGCCTCTGGCCCGTGGAGGCAGCCGGAGCGCACCGCCGGACCTCGTGTTGCGGCAGTTCGACCAGCTTGCGGAAGCCGGTTACCGCGAGATCGTGCTCACCGGCGTGGACATCGGCTCGTACGGCCTGGACCTGGAACCGCGGCGCTCGCTGGTGAGTCGGCTTGTGGCGAGGGGCGGCGACGTGCGGTTGCGTCTGAGTTCCGTGGAACCGACGGAGCTGACCGACGAGCTGGTGGAAGTGGTGGCGAGCAACCCTGGGGTCTGCCGACACTGGCACGTGCCGTTGCAGAGCGGCAGCGACCGGGTTTTGAACCGCATGCGGCGTCCGTACACGCGAGCGCGTTTCACGGAGAGGGTTTTGCGCGCCGTTGAGCCCTTCGCTCGTGTCGGGTTGGGCAGCGACGTGATCGTGGGGTTTCCGGGCGAGACTGAGGAAGATCTGCGGGAAACCCTGGCTGTCGTGCGGGAGTTGCCGTTCACGTACGTTCACGTGTTTCCTTACTCTCCGCGACCGGGCACGGCGGCGTACACGTTGACCGATGACGTGCCCAGAGCAGTGAAAGTCGAGCGGAGCAAACGCGTTCGGGAGCTGGTGGCGGAGAAGCGCGCCGCCTTCTTGCGTTCGCTGGAAGGCTCCACAGCCGAGGTGCTTGTGGAAGGGCGTCGTCGTGGTGGGTTCTGGAGCGGGCTGAGCTCCGAGTACGTGCGCGTGTACCTGCGCAGCCCGCTGGATCTGACGAACCGCCTCGTCCGCGTTCGGCTCGGCAGGCCCTACCAGGATGGCGTGCTCGGCGACCTGCTTGAGCCGACGGGCGAACACGCTCGTGCCGCAAAGAAAAATGTCGCGATTGAAATTTAGACTTGCGAGGGAACGCAAGTTGTTTTAACATTGGGGTGTAGTAACCGTGCTGGGGTAATCTGGCTGGCAAGCAGCGTTGCTGAAAGTTGGACTGAGTAGTCCGGAAGGGGTTGTGACGGGCTCACAGCGGTGGCAGCCGCTGGAAAGAGCGAGTACGCAAAAGTCCCTGCTACAGATTCGGCCAGATGAATCGGAAGATGCGAGGTGCCTCTTTCCACAACCGCTGGATTCAGCCGGAAAGGGGCACGCAGACGAAGTCGTAAAAACTGGAAGGTAGGGAGACCAGGACAGAGACGGACAGGACATGAGCGAAGCGAAACCGAAAACTTTCTACATAAAGACGTACGGCTGCCAGATGAACAAGTACGATTCCGAGCTGGTGGCCGGACTGTTGCGACAGCACGGGGTTGCGGCGCCTGAGGATGCCGACGTCATCCTCGTGAACACCTGCGCTGTGCGCGAACACGCCGAGCAGCGCGTGCTGGGCCACCTGACGCAGTTGCGTCTTCACAAGCAAGCGGACCCGGCGCGAAAGATCGGCGTTCTCGGTTGCATGGCCGAGCGCATGGGCGACGACCTGATCGCCCGACGACCTTTTGTGGATTTCGTACTGGGGCCGGACGGCTACCGCAAACTGCCCGCGCTCCTCGGTTTTGACGAGCAGCCCGAGTGGGAGGAGAACGCCGAGGACAGGCTGGAGACGTACACGGACATTTTCCCGGCCCACACAGAAGGTGTGGCTGCCTGGATTGCCGTCATGCGCGGCTGCAACAACTTCTGCTCGTACTGCATCGTGCCGTACGTCCGTGGGCGCGAGCGCAGCCGTCCCGCCGCCGACGTGGTAAAGGAAGTCCGGCGGCTGGCCGAACAGGGCTACCTGGAGGTCACCCTGCTCGGGCAGAACGTGAACAGCTACTGGGACGGCGAGCACGACTTCAGCGACCTGCTGAAAATGGTGGCGTCTGTGGACGGCATCGTGCGCGTTCGTTTCGCGACCTCGCATCCGAAGGACCTGTCGGACAAGCTGATCGACACGATCGCGAGCGAGCCGAAGGTTTGCAACCACGTGCACCTGCCGGTGCAGTCGGGCTCCAGCCGGATCCTGCGACTGATGAACCGCAAGTACACACGCGAACAGTACCTGGAACGGGTGGAGCGCATTCGGCAGGCCATTCCGGACGTGGCCCTGACGACGGACGTCATCGTTGGCTTCCCGGGCGAGACGGAAGAAGATTTCGAACAGACGCGTTCGCTGCTCGAACAGGTGGAGTACGACGGCGCTTTTGTGTTCCACTACTCCGTGCGGCCGGGTACGGCGGCAGCTCGGTTGCCGGACAGCGTCCCGCGCGAGGAGAAAATCGCACGGCTCGAAGAGTTGAACCGTCTGCAGAAGAAGATCTCGCTGAAGAAGAACCGCGCGCTTGTCGGTCGTGTGGAGGAAGTGCTGGTCGAAGGCCCAAATCGCAAGCGTCCAGGGCAGTACATTGGCCGCACGGAGACGAACAAAATTGTGGTTTTCAGCCCCACGCGGAAAGAGTCCCGGCAGGGCCTGGTGAGGCTTCGGATTGTGGACGCCTCAGCTCACACCCTGTTCGGGCGCGAACTCGACGGGGCAGAAGGGGAAACGGCGTCTGCAGTTGCAGTGGCGGCGGCATCGGAAGACTAAGTCGGAGGGAGGAGGCATGTGGATCATTCGCTGGCTCATCGGCGCGGTCATTTTGCTGATCGTAATTGGGTTCGCTCTGCAGAACCAGGAGCAGACCGTGTCGGTGAGTTTCCTGAAGTGGCACACGCCAAATTTGCCGCTGTGGGTTTACCTGTACGCGTCGTTTGCTGTGGGGTTGCTGACGTGGTTTTTGGTGAGCATCGGGAACACCCTTTCGCTCAAGGCGGAAGTCCGCCGGGCGCAGAAGGAAGTGAAACGCCTCCAGGAGGAGCTGGATCGCCTGCGGAACCTTTCGATCGAGGCGGACGAGGGCGAGGAAACGGAAGCCTGAGCCGGGTCGCTGGTCGTTTCGCGACGGCTCTAAGGGGTGCATCTGAGCTGGAAGTGGCCCAGATTGGGAGCTGGTGATGGGTAACGTGGAAATCTGGTGGTACGTGCTGGGAGCCGCGGTTGTTTTGGCCGTCGCCGCGGTAGCCGTTGTTCTGGTTCGCAGGAGCAGGAAGGGCGAAACAGCCGACGACCTTTACACGCTCGGTCTCAACTACCTGCTGGCCGGCGATCTGGACCGGGCTCTGGACGCGCTCAAGCGGAGCGTGAGCAAGAACACGTCCAACATCGACGCCTACATCCGGATTGGCGACATCCTCAGGCAAAAGGGCCAACTGGAGCGAGCCATCAAGGTGCACCGCGAGCTCACGGTGCGCACGGGGTTGCGCAAAGATCAGTTGATGGCGATTTACCGCAGCTTGGTGGAGGATTACCGGGCGGCAGGAGAGTACAAAAAGGCCGCCGCGGTTCTGGAGAAAATGCTGCAACTCCAGAAGAACGACCCGTGGGCCCTGCGCACGCTGATTGAAGTGCACGAGACCCTTGAAGACTGGGACAAAGCGGCCGAGTGGCGTCGGAGGTGGCAGAAAGTCCAGGGAGTGGACCAGTCGCACATCCTGGCGCTTTACAAGGTCGAGCAGGGGCGCAAGGCCATCGAGCAGGGCAAGGAGAAAGAAGGGCGAATTCGTTTCCGGGAGGCCATGAAACTGGACCCCGGCTGCGCGGCGGCTTACCTTGAGCTTTGCGACTCGTACATTCGGGAGGGGCGCGAGAAGGACGCGCTGAAAGCGCTTCGGGAGTTCGTGCACAAAGCGCCCCGCCAGGCCTACCTGGCTTTCGATCGCATTCACGACGTTCTGTTCCGGATTGGCCAGTACGGCGAAGTCGAGACCATCCTTTCCGAGCTGATTCAGCAAAATCCCGAGGCGGTTCGCGCAAGATTGTCGCTCGCCGAGGTGTACGAAAAGAAGGGCGAACTGGACGAGGCCATCCGGCTTTGCGAAGAAGC
>JAADFT010000505.1:4215-5786 GCA_013152765.1 Calditrichota bacterium
AAGCGCGGAAACCTGCAGGAGGCGCTTCGGCTGGCAGAAGAAGTCGCCGAGAAAGCGGCCCGCGAGAAGGCCGTGTTCGTTTGCAGCCAGTGCGGGTACCAGTCCGACAAGTACTTCTGGCGTTGCCCCAAGTGTGGGGCCTGGCAGCCCGCGTTTGAGCGGCAGTAGGAAGGGGAAGACCGGAGGCGCAAACCGGAAATGCTCGCCTGGGCGGTGAAACGGAGCAGTGCAGCGAGGCTGTGGAAGCTGACGTTCGCCACAGCGGTGCTTCTGCTCGTCGCAGGTGCTGCGCTGGCCACACCAGCTCAGGATCTGGTGGAGCGCATCCGCCAGATGGACGTCCGGGAATTGCGTGAGAAGTTGCCCGAACTGGAGGCCAGGTTTCCGGGCAACCCGGTGGTGCTGTACATCAAGGGCATGCTTTCGGAAGACGGCGAAACCGCTCTCGGCTACTACGAGAAATTGCTGGAGAAGCATCCGGAGAGTCGACTCGCTCCGGACGCTGCCCTGAGGATCTGTCAGTACTACTTTGCCAAAGGGCTGTACACGACCTGTCGTTCCCACTGCGCGGAGCTGTTGCGCAAGTGGCCGAATTCAAAAGCAGCTGAGACGGCGGAGTACCTGCTGGCCTCTTCGTTTTTTGCGGCCGGACAGTTCGACTCCGCCTACGTGCGATTGCGCCGTTTTGTGGAGCGTCATCCCACGTCGCCGCTGTTGCCCTTGGTGAAGGAAGATCTGGCTTCGTTCCGGGACAGGGCCCGTGTGGTGACGCCGGGCGGCGGCAACAAGCCGCTTCCGGCTGTGAAGCCCCGACCGAAACCTGCGCAGCCGTCCCCGTCTGCGAAATCAGAGAAACCGTCCCGATTTGCGGTGCAGGTGGGGGCTTTTCGTTCCAAGTCGAATGCACTGCGGCAAAAGAAGATTCTTGAAGAGCTGGGTTACTTGGTGCGCGTCGTCGAGAAGGAGCGTAACGGCAAGAGGCTGTGGGCGGTGTGGGTTGGCGATTTCGCCGAGTACCGTCAGGCGCATCAGTTCGGCGAAGAGCTGCAAAGTCGGTTGGGAATTCCCTACCGCGTGGTGAGCGCCGGGGAGATGTAAGACACGAGGCCCAACGGGGCCTCAAGACTTTTGGGGCGAAGGGCAGGGCGAAGTTGAGAAAACTTGTCTGCCTGGTGAGAGGTTACCCGGTTCAGGTGCGGGCTTCGGCCAGTGGAAGGGTCCCCGCACTGACAGCCGCTTTGCGAGGACACCACGCGGCCTTTCCCGGATGGGGCGAGGGCGGGGCGAAATTCGCTTTGCCTCCGACTACAGGTTAGCGGGCAAATTGCGAACCTGCCGTCCAGGACTCGCGTGGACACGGCAGGAACCGGGCTCAATTCGCAAGGCTTACGCGCCTCTTGAGGCACCAGGACTGGCGGGGCGCAGAAACTGCGCTGAAAGATCGACATTTCGCAGGTTAACCGTTCAGCGGTAGAGGGAAGGAACCTGGCGTTCGCAGGATTCAACACAGAGAGGAGTCGGCTGGTGAAACCGTTTCTGGAGCGAGTGCAAGAGGGGTTGCTGCTTTTCGA
>JAADFT010000506.1 GCA_013152765.1 Calditrichota bacterium
CGTCGGCGGCGACGACGGCGACGTGACCGACCCGAACAACTGGGTACCGTACACGATCTACGAAGCCCCGCAGCGTTTCCAGGATGTCGAAATCGGCGACTTCGACATGGACGGCCGTCGTGAAGTCGCGGTCGCCTTCGCTGGCAAGAACGACGCCGAGGCGCTGACTTACCTGGAACACGAGCCGCTTCAGAACTTCGGTCTGCAACCAGTCTGGCACGATCCAACGCAGGAAGAAGACCCCAACGACCCGATCAAGGGTAATCCGCGTGGCTTCTTCGTTGGCTCGGATGTGGACCAGGACGGCAAGAAGGAAATTTTCGCCACCCAGTACCCGGGAACGGTGGTGGGCTACGAGGTAGTCGGCGACAACACCCTGGAGTGGATCTGGACGGACAGTACTGCCAAACCGATCTACGCTGGCAGCTCTCCACGTAACGTGGTGGTCGGCGACATCGACGGCAACGGCAAGCAGGAAATAATCTTCCACATGGGTGGCATTGTCGCTGATCATCAGGACAGCGTCGGTTTCTACTTCTTCGAGTGGAATGGCAGTGACAACGGTTTCGGCGCTCCCGAGGGCGGCCCAACCTACATTCTGCCGGACAACCAGATCCAGCCAGACATCAGCGACACCCGTTACAGCGAGCATATTTGGATCGCCGACGTGGACAACGACGGTCACCAAGAGATGCTGTTCCCGGCCAACGGCTCAGGCAGCGGTCCCACGACCGACTTCTTCACGATTTTCTCCTGCGTCGACGGCGAGCTGGGAGGCTTCCCGGTCTTCAAGACCGAGGGCTTCTGGGATCGTCCCACTCTGGATCTGGGCGGTTCGATCATCGGTGCCACAGCCGCCGATTACGACGGCGACGGCGTGCTTGAGCCGGTTATGCTGCCGTGGGATCTGGGCAAGATCGTGCTTTTCGACGCCGTGCAGCCTGACAGCTTCGTGTTCCGCACGGTCCGGCTCGACACCAGCGGTGCCGACGCGGTGTTCTACGTCACCATCGGTCACTACGATGTCGACGGCGACGGTCGCGAGGAGCTGATGGGCGCTGAGTTCGCTGGCCACGGTCGCGTGGTGTTGGTGAACGTCCCGGAGGGCGGCCTGGACGCGTTCAACCCGAACGACCCGATGCAGGTCGCGGAAATCCGGAAAACCACCGGCGGCGCTACGTTCAACAACGTTTTGGGCGACATCAACGGCGACGGCAAGCCGGAACTGTTCTTCTGCGGCTACACCCGCGGCATCGTCAATGCTCTCGAGTACAACGGCGCTGGCGACATCACAGACCCGGCGAGCTGGGTCACGAAAGAGGCGTTCTACGACGAGTCTTTCGTTCCCAAGCCTCGTATCGAGGACTACCCCGACTCTGCCAGCTGGCAGGCCGACCTGGACGAGTGGAACGACGGCGACATCAGCCTCATCCACGGATCTTTTGGCCTGAAAATGTCGGACGACCTGGACGGCGATGGCAAGAAAGAGCTGGTCATCAGCACCATCCAGTCACACTGGTCCGACACCTGGCTCTGGGTCCTCGAGACCTCTCAGCCCAGCGGTGTGAAGCTGGAGCGCTGGCGCGTGATCACTCCGAAAGACTACAAGCTGGCCCAGAACTACCCGAACCCGTTCAACGCATCCACGACAATCGAGTACACTTTGCCGCTCGACAAGCACGTGACAGTTCGGATTTACAACGCGATGGGTCAGGTCGTGCGCACGCTGGTTGACCACAAGCTGCAGCGCAAAGGCAGTCATCGCGTCGTCTGGGACGGCCGCGACGACTTCGGACGTGAAGTTGCCAGCGGTACCTACATGTACAGTCTGGAAGTCGGCAACGTCAAACACGTCAAGCGCATGACGCTGCTCAAGTAAGATCCGTAAAGTTTGCGAGTAACACAAAAGGCCTTGTCCTGTTGTCGGGCAAGGCCTTTGTTTTTGGGCAGTGCAAAAAGATGTAAGTGTTTACGCCTGCTTCTGCTATTCTACAAGAAAGTCACTCAGGGTCGTGCAACGGCAACAAGCTATCAACTAACTTCAGCCCGCATCACCCCTGAATTGATCCCTCACTGAGACCTCCATCCCCTGAAAGAAAAGCCCAGGCAGATTTTTTCCACCCGGGCCTTCGGGTTACTCGATCGTATGTTCCCCACACTACTACTGGTTGTCCGGCTTGGGCTCCTGTTGTTTCTTCTCCTGCTGTTTCTTCTTGGCCTCTTGTTCGAGAATGTTACGCAAACGTTCCAGCTCCCGCTCCGCCTTCCGGCGCTCGGCCTTGATGCGCTCCAGCTCCTTTTCAGCGGATTCGGCTTCGCGCTGTTCTCTGATCACCTTTTCGAACAGCTTACGCCGCTCTTCCGCCTTCTGCATCAAGATATCGCGTTCGCTCACTTTGTACACCCGCGTAGGCAGCAAAATAATGTGCATCCCGATGTTGACACGCCAACTCGCGTAGTTGGGCATGTCAGGGATTTTACCAACGCCCCGGAAACCATACAAGGTTTCGTCCTTGTCCGGACTGATGCGAATATCAACGCTCGCATCAAAAGCCAACCAACGGTACGCTTTGTATGTCACACCCGGCGATACGTAGGTAAAATCTTCGCGGCTGTAGGCCGTGACGGGCGGTTTCCGGAGAAACTTTGTTCCGAAAAGTTGAAACCAGTAGTCGAACTTGTCCGTCGGGTAGTCGGGTAACGGAAACCCAGTCCGTAAGATAGGGTTTGGGTTGGATCAATTACCCGAATTGTGTCCACATCATCGGGGGCTAAGCTTAGCTTTTTCCCGACGTCATTGTGGTTGTTGTAATTGAGGTTCAAATGGATGTTGAATGCATCCTCCGGGTAGAGAGGATCAAGCGTGTAACTTACGAGACCTGTAAATCCCCATTCCCAGGTACCAGCAGAGTACGGCTCAAAAACGATGTTATGGTCTCGAGCTGTTGGGATCCGCGTATTCGCTGCAATGCCGTAGGAAATGGAACTGCCCTGCGATCCAAAGGAACCAAACTTCAGGCTCAGAAAAATGTCATCGGGGATATTGTAGCCAGGAGCGCGCTTGTTCGTGTCCTGGTACATGATCGGGGAGAAAGACGCTTCGATGTGGCGGCTGATGCCGTACGTGAAGTACAAAGTTCCTTGCACATCCCAGAATGTGACAGCGCTCGTGATTC
>JAADFT010000507.1:0-1997 GCA_013152765.1 Calditrichota bacterium
AGAGACGCAGCACCAGGCCACGTTGAACGAGGATTTTGACGTTTCTTCACTGGGGATCGAGAAGATTCCGCTGCCACGCACGGCGACTGGCGCTGGGCAGCAGGGCACATCCGGTCAGACGCAAACAACACAAGATACTCTCCAGAGTGCGGAGTCGCAGCTTGTCTTGGGCTACCGTGTGCAGATCTGCGCTACACCAGACGAACAGGAAGCGCGGAGCTACCTCCACGAAGCCATCCTTAAGTTCCCGGATCAGGGCGTGTACCTGACTTTCGACAGTCCTTACTACAAGGTACGCGTTGGCGATTGCAAGTCTCGCTTCGAGGCGGAGGAGCTGCAGAAGCTTGTTCAGAAAAACGGTTTCCCCGATGCCTGGGTGGTAAGGACAAAGGTTTACGCAAATCCGGAGGCTGTCCGGAAGACCAGGGAAGAGGGAGAGACACCTCAGAATTAGCATTGCCCGAATGGAAGCGCACCCCGCACCGGTGCGTTGTGCATTTTTGGCAGCGGTCATTTCAGAATCGAAACCACCGTTGCGCCCAGTTGCGCATTGGAACGAGAGTCAATTGTCCTTCTGGTGGGCCGTGGTTTCGTACGAATCAGTCGAGTGGAGGTGAGCCATGATGAGAGGTTTTGCAGTCGGCGTTCTGGTGTTCGCCGTGCTGGTGCTGGGCATGGCGTGTTCATCACCGAGCGGGGTTAAGTTCGTTAAAAAGAGCGACACCGAAATCCAGGTGCTCGTGAACGGCAAGCATTTCACATCCCTGCAGTACAATCGGTCTGACTTACCGAAGCCGATTTTCTACCCCGTTTACACGATGAAAGGCGTCAGAATCAACCGCGCCTACCCGTTCATGGACCTGCCTGATGAAAGCCACGACCACCCCCACCATCAGGGCATTTTCTTCACGTACGACGACGTGAACGGAGTCGGATTCTGGAACAACCCGAAACCGCCGCCCCAGATCGTACTAAAGGAGATCAAGCGCCTGGAGGACGGCAAGGACAAGGGAGTGCTGGAGTTCACCGCTGACTGGACGGCACCGAACGGCAAGGTGCTGTTGCACGAAGATCGGGTGGTAGAGGTGACCTACGGGCCCAACTGGCGCGCCATGGACTTTACGATGACGCTCACCGCTGCGGACACCACCGTAACCTTCCACGACACCAAGGAAGGCATGTTCGCAATTCGCGTGGCCCCCTGGCTGAAAGAGAAAGGTGGCAATGGGCATTACATCAACTCAGAGGGTGCAGAGACAGCCAAAAACGTTTGGGGCCGTCGCGCCAAATGGGTTACTCTCATCAGCCACAACGACAAGGGCGAAAAGCTGTCGCTGTGCTTCTTCGCACATCCCAAGAGCGTGAACTACCCGCCTTACTGGCACGCCCGCGACTACGGGCTTTTCGCCGTGAACCCCCTGGGTCAGTGGCGCTTCCAGCGCGACACGGGGGTAGAGAATCCGCAGTACCTGAACTTCACTCTCAAACCCGGGGAAAGCGGGCTCTTCCGGTACAAGATGGTTTTCTACGAGGATGAGCTCTCCAAGGACCAGATCGACAAGCTCTACGACGAATGGGTCAAGTCTGCCGAGTAGCCACCGAGCCCTTGAAACCAGTCAGAACGTTGAAGGCAGGACTTCTGCGGAGGTCCTGCCTTTTCTGATTCTTCCGCGTCCACTGGCGTGAACGCGCTGTGGACGCGGAACGGAAAGGAGGGGGTAGCGAGCGCCGAGGTAGATCAAGCTTGTTTGAATGAGAACGTGCACAGCGGTTCAGTCCCAGAAAAGCTTCGGTGCGAAGGCATCGGCAGAAAAAAGTCTTGCTTTCTGTGGCGCAGTTGGGTAAATTCGGGTCGAAATTTAACCGCAGTGTTTTGATCCGTCGAGTGAGCTAAGCCCGTGCGCGTAGCAATTCCCCAACAGTCTCTCCTTCGTACTTTGGATCCCGCTTTTGTGACCCGCAGGCGCCTCAGGCGCGCCTAACTTCCTATCGTACAT
>JAADFT010000507.1:2053-5543 GCA_013152765.1 Calditrichota bacterium
AGAATGCCAATTTCAGCCTGATGTGCAAGCAAATTGAGGAGGTAAGAGCTGTGGACAAGGGCGTGCGCAAAGTTGTTTTGGCCTACTCCGGGGGACTGGACACATCCATCATCATCCCGTGGTTGAAAGAGAACTACGGGTGTGAAGTCATCGCTTTCGCTGCAAATGTGGGGCAGGAGGACGAGCTCGAAGGGCTTGAGGAGAAGGCCCTGAAAACTGGCGCCTCTAAATGCATCATCGAGGACTTGCGCGAAGAGTTCGTGGTCAATTACGTTTTCCCGACTCTCCGTGCCGGTGCTGTGTACGAGGGCAAGTACCTGCTGGGCACTTCGTTCGCGCGTCCCATCATCGCCAAGCGCCAGGTTGAGATTGCTGAGCAGGAGGGAGCCGACGCGCTGGCTCACGGCTGCACGGGAAAAGGCAACGACCAGGTTCGCTTCGAGCTGACGTACAAGGCATTCAATCCGAAACTGAAAGTGATTGCCCCGTGGCGGGAGTGGCACATTCGCTCGCGGGAGGATGCCATCCGCTACGCCAGGGAGCACAACGTCCCAATTAAAGCGACGCTTGACAAGATCTACAGCAACGACCGCAATCTCTGGCACCTCAGCCACGAAGGCGGTCCTCTGGAAGACCCGTGGAACGAGCCGCCGGCAGACATGTTTGAGCTCACGCAGGATCCGATGAAAGCGCCGGACGAGCCGGAGTACGTTGAAATCGAGTTCTACCGTGGGAATCCGGTGGGTGTAAACGGGGAGAACCTGCCGCCCGTTCAACTGCTTGAGCGGCTGAACGAAATCGCCGGGCGCCACGGTGTGGGACGGCAGGACATCGTCGAGAACCGGCTTGTGGGCATGAAGTCGCGGGGCGTTTACGAGACGCCTGGCGGTACGCTGCTCTACGCGGCTCACAAGGACCTGGAAAGCCTTGTCCTGGACCGCGACACGATGCGGATGAAAGAAATGCTGGCGCCGAAATACGCCGAGCTCGTTTACTACGGACAGTGGTTCACACCGCTCCGGGAAGCTCTGGACGCGTTCGTGAACGTCACCCAGGAGCACGTAACCGGGACTGTCCGGCTGAAGCTCTACAAAGGCAGCGCCTGGGTCGTTGGCCGCAAGTCGCCGTACACGCTGTACCGTGAAGACTTCGCAACTTTTGGCGAGGACGATGTGTACAACCAGCAGGATGCCGAGGGTTTCATCAACCTGTTCGGTCTCCCGCTCAAGGTGCGCTCGCTGGTTCGGCTGGAATGGGACAAGGAAGTCGAGTACCCGGAGCCGGACTACAGCCGGTTCAAGCGCGACTGAGCAGGCCCGGGCAGGGAAGGCTGGTTGGTTTGCGAAGCGCGTAAAGACGGGTGAGCGCCGTTTTTCCTGAGTAGACGCACCTGTCCACGGCAGGCCGCAGACAGTGCAGGCCCACACGCACGCGGCCTGTCAAAACCGGGCAAGCCAGACGTCCCAGGTACGAGTAGTTGCGGACGAGACAAGGGTTACAGCTGTCTTCCGCACGAGCTTAACCGTCCAACTGGAGTAGAAACGATGGGGAAGTGGAGCCGTCGACTCGCGTTCTCGCTTGATGGACTGCGCGGTGATCCGCGCAGGATCCTGGACTGGGCAGCGGCCTCCGGGTTCACAGGCGTCGAGCTGCCGCTGCACGGCAAGCCCGTGGGAATGGCTGACCTGGACCGTTCCGGGACAAGAGATCTACGCTCGTTTCTGTCGGATCGGAATCTGGTTCTGGCGAGTGTGTCTGGCTCT
The DNA here is from genome assembly GCA_013152765.1 of Calditrichota bacterium. Taxonomy (GTDB): domain Bacteria; phylum Zhuqueibacterota; class Zhuqueibacteria; order Oleimicrobiales; family Geothermoviventaceae; genus Geothermovivens. The sequence continues at coordinate 3,817 of JAADFT010000507.1, forward strand.
CTACCGGGCGCTCTGGACCATCCGAACGGCGCGGATCAGGCTGTCCACGCTCTTGAGCGGGTGCTCGAGAGGCTGGCGCTCACGGGCCGTTCTCCACTGGTTCTGGAGATCGAGCCTCTCGGGGTCGGTGAGGAAGCGTCGGACGAGGTTCTGAGCGAGGCTCTTGAACGGATGCGGGAACTGACGGAGCACTACGAGTACCCTGTGGCGTTGGTGGGGCACGTGCTGGATGTGAAGCGAATTGCAGAAGCCCTGGACGGAGATGCTGCTCCGTTTGTTGGCATCGGTTTTGATCCTCTGCGCATCCTGGAGGTGGAGGGGGATGCGTCCATCTGGTTGGAACAGTGGGGGAAGCGACTTCACGTTGTCTACGTTGAAGACGGCGTGCCGCACTACGGATTGGTGAACTTCGCCAGAGTGGGTGACGGGGCCATTCCCTGGTACCAGGTTTTCGAGAAGCTGGAAGAGCTGGACTACGCGGGCCCGCTTGTCATTCGCACCGCGAGGGCAACTGATCCTTACGAGGAGGCAGTACGAGCCAAGCGCTTCGTCGAACGGATTTGAGCAAGGAAAACATGTCTGCACTGAAATCAGAAAAAGCCTGGTCGGGTCGGTTTGAGAGAGGTGTCGATCCCCTTTTTGAACGGTACAGTCGTTCCGTTGATTTCGACCTGCGCCTCCTGCCAGACGACCTGGCCACAAATCGTGCGTGGGCGAAGGAGTTGCATCACCTTGGAGTGTACTCAGCCGACCAGCTTGAGGCTGTGCTCAAGGCCCTCGATGAAATCGGACATACCTACGAGGAAGGGCGGCTCCTGCCCCAAGCTGCGGATGAAGACGTACACATGCTGGTGGAGCGGCTTCTTACGGAAAAGCTCGGACCCACTGGTGCAGCGATTCACGCTGGGCGGAGCCGAAACGATTGTTACCGATTTCAAGCTTTACCTGAAACGCTCACTGCGCGACCTGAGTGAAGCGATCCGGGCGCTGCAGCGAATCGTTCTTGCCAAGGCGGAGGAAAGCGTGGACTGGGTGATGCCAGCTTACACACACCTGCAGCGTGCCCAGCCCGTGACCCTTGCGCACTACCTTTTGTCGCTTTTCTGGGTCCTGGAACGCGACCAGCGACGGCTGAAGGCGTGGTTTGAGACGCACGACTTCTGTCCCCTTGGAAGCGGCGCCTGTGCGGGAAGCGGGTTTCCGGTGAATCGGTTCCGCCTGGCCAAAGAACTCGGTTTTCGCGGGCCGACGGAGAACAGCATTGACACGGTCAGCAGCCGCGATTTTGCTGTAGATGCGGCAAATGTTTGCGCCGGTGTGATGCTGACCATGAGCCGGTATGCCGAAGACTGGATTCTCTGGAGCAGCAAAGAATTCGGCTGGCTGCGCTTGGATGATGCCTACTCGACGGGCAGTAGCATGATGCCCCAGAAGCGAAATCCAGATTCCCTGGAACTGATCCGGGGCAAGGCGGCACGCGTTTCGTCGGCTGCCTGGCGGCTGCAAACGCTGGTCAAAGGCCTGCCGCTGACCTACGACAGGGACCTGCAGGAAGACAAAGAACCTTTGTTCGATGCGCTGGATACGACGGTGGCGTCCGTGCATGTGATGACCGGGGTGCTCGAAACTGCCAGGTTTGACCGCGAGAAACTGGCTGCGGCCGTGGATGTTGAGATGCTGGCAACGGATCTGGCTGACTACCTGGTTCTCAAGGGCGTGCCTTTCCG
>JAADFT010000508.1:0-965 GCA_013152765.1 Calditrichota bacterium
GCCGTCGTGGCACAGAAAGGGTTATTGAATAATCCGGCTTTGGTAGAACGTTGCTGACCCTTCGCGCAACCGGGCCCGGTTCAACGGGTACGCCGTTGAAGCGGCCCGGGACCAAATCCCAGGCAGAGGTGAGAACGCTTCGAATGTTTCAGGCTGTTCCGTGAATCCGACGTGCCTGGGGTGGCTTGGCCTGGTGGAAATCCGGGCGGTTCGAGCGCAGATTGAGGCGCTCCAGAATGCGCCTGTCGTTTCAAAAGCACCAGAGCCGGGCAATTTCGGGCGAAATCGTTGGACCTGCTGGGCCGCACTCCGCGCCAGGACGGGAAAGGCATCCGGCAGGTTCTGACGAGTGCTGAGAACGAGGTGGCCATGATTCGAAGGAAACCGATTCTGCGCAGGGTTCGCTTTTCGATCCGGACGCGCCTGGCCGTGACGTTAGTGCTGGCCGTCGGTGTGCCGCTGCTGGCTACCTCGGTCTTAAGCGTGAGGTTCTTTCGCGCTTACCTGCGCAGCCAGGAGTTCGCTGCCATCGTGGCGTCGGCCGAGCAACTGGACGAAATCATCGACATGGAAAAGAGCGACCTGCTCGGTGTGGCGCGGACGATCGCCGAAGACAGCCGTTTGCGTGGGGTGTTCCACGACGGCAGCACGAGCCGGTTGCGCGAGATGGCTCGCCTTTACCTTGCCGTCACGCGGGCAGGCATGATCGCTGTGCTCGACGCCGAAGGTAACCTGTTGTTCATGCGGGAGAAAGGGCGGCAGGCTTCGGCCGCGCGCCTGATCCGTTTCGACGAAGACCTGAGCCCGGTTGAGGGCGTGGATGTCTTTCCCGTGCACCGGGCCATCGTGATTCGCGCGTGGGAGCCGGTGTTCGAAGGGAAACGGATCCTGGGCCATGTGCTGGCCGCCGAACGGCTCGACGCAACCTTCGCGCAGCGCTGGAAGAGAACCCTGGGTTTGGAAGT
>JAADFT010000508.1:973-3619 GCA_013152765.1 Calditrichota bacterium
GCTGAAGATTCGGTTGTGTACAGCACATTCGCGTTCCCGATTCGTCTGCCGCCTGCCCTGTACAGAGATCTTCGGTCGGCGAAGCAGCAGGTGTACCGCCACCTCAGCTTCAACGGGCAGCGTTACATGACCGCTGCCTTCCCGCTGCTCGATCGCCACGGTCGCTACTTGGGTGCTGTTGCGATTTTTGCTCCGGAAGAGCGGGCGCTCCGGGCAGTGGCCACAACTGAGCGCTGGATGTGGATCACCGGCGCAGCCGCGTTACTGGTGGCGCTCGTTCTCGCCTTCGTCCTGGGCGACTCGATTCGCCGGGCGGTGCAGGAGCTGACCAGTAAAATGCGCGAAGTGATGGACGGCAACTACAACGTGCGAGCCGAAGTAGCCACGCGCGACGAACTGGGGCAGCTGGCGGACGGCTTCAACGAAATGCTGGCCCGGATTCGCGAGCACCAGCGTCTTCTGGCGGAGCAGAAAGCGGTGCTCGAAGAGCAGCTCCGAATGGCAGGTCACGTTCAGCGTCTGCTCGTCCCGAAGGAGACGGACACGGACTGCTTGAAAGTTCGGGTGAAGTACCTGCCCGCACTGGAGGTAAGCGGCGACTACGCGTACTACGGCTCTCCTCGCGAAGGTGTACTGTACGCCATTATTGGCGACGTGTCTGGCCACGGTGCCGCTGCGGCCCTGGTAATGAGCCGGGTGAGCACTTTCGTCGAGGAAATGGTCGAAGAGGATGTAGGGCCGGCAGGCATGGTGAAACGGCTGAACGGGTTTCTGCGGCAGAATTTCTCCACGGCCAACGTGTTTGCGACGCTCTTCTGCGCGCGAATCGACTTGCGCTCGGGACAACTGGTGTACAGCAGCGCTGGCCACCCGGCGCAATTCCTGGTGAGCGGCGACAACGAGCTACAACCGCTGGAAGCCACTTGTCCTCCCGCGGGGCTTTTGCCCGACGGGGTTTTCACGGGTGCCAACGAACGCGAGCTCGCACTCGATTCTCAAGCCCGCTTGCTCCTGTTCACGGACGGCGCTTACGAGCTCGACTGGCTTGACGGCGAAATGCTCGGTCTGGAAAGATTCCGCGAATACCTGGAAATGAGCCTGAGCGAAGGCGCGTTCGCGTTCAGCGCTTTCCTGCAGGATCTGGAAAAGCTCGGGACGTCGCAGTTGAGCGACGACATCCTGCTGGTGGATTTCTGGGCGTTGTGTCTTGGCGAGACCGGAAAAGAGGCGCGAGACTGACCAACAATTCTCTTCACACTGCGGTGAACACAGTTCTTGAAAGGAGGTGTCGGTGATGTGGCGTAAAACACCTGTGGTTCCGCTGATGCTTGGGCTGGTGTTTCTGCTGCTGGCGACCAGCGGTTGCTCGCAGAAACTGCCGATGGCATTGGGTAGAAATTACGAGATCTACGTGATTGCTGACCAGGCGGAATGGGATTCGCTTGGCACGATGATCAAAGAGATTCTCGAGAAGACGACGATCACGCCTCAGCTCGAGAAAGTCTTTGAGGTAATCCACGTAGACCCGGCTCACTTCAGCGACTACCTGAATCGCAAGAATCTGCTGATCATTGCTGCACTTGAGCCCAAGTCACCTACAGACGAATTGCTCCTGAAAGCCCTGGACAAAAAAGTTGTGGACAAGATCAAGTCAGGCCAGGAGTACCTCTTTGTGGCGCGGGATCAGTGGGCCATCGGGCAGTTCATCATGATCCTGGCTTCGAAGGACATCCCGACCCTGAAAGCCAACATCGAGGTGTTCCCGGACTTCATCTACGATCTGTTTTACCAGGAGCGGGATCGGCGCTACAAGGAGGAGCTCTTCTGGCGCACCGAAGCCGTTCTGGAGCGTAAGCTGCGCAAAGATGTCGGCTGGACGTTGAAGATCCCGCCCCGCTTCCGGATTGAGGCGGAGGATCCCAGCGTGGACCGTTTGGTGTGGCTGCGGCGCACTTACCCGGATCTGAACATTTTCGTGCACTGGGAGGCGGCCGACGGTCCGGAGGCGCTGACCTCCATGTGGGTGGACAAGAAGATCCGCTGGATTGGCGCGAAGTACTACGACGGTGCCAAGCCCGTGAAGGACGCGGAGATTTTCCGGCGGGGCACCTTCCACGGAAAACCGGCCGTGCAGGCCTACGGTCTCTGGGAAATCACGGACAAGGCGATGGGCGGACCGTTCCGCACGATCGCTTTCTACGACGACGAGACCAAGAAGATTTACCTGCTGCATCTGGTTGTGTACGCTCCGACGCACCGGAAGGAGCCGCTGCTGCGCCGTTTGGAGCTGATTGCGGACACATTCAGCGTGCACAAGTAAAGGCACTTTGATTCCGCATTCCTCCCGCCCCCGCTGGCTACGTGGGGCGGGAGGATGGTGGGTCGTTGCTTCTGCGTTGTGCCGGTTACCCGGCTGGTTGTAACGAAAGAGAGGAAGCGCCGGGAAAGCGGAGGCGCTGCCGCGGGAAGCGCCTCCTGCAAGAGAAGTTCCGGGCGTCGAACTCCGGCACTTTTGGAGAAGCAGTTAAGGGTTCCGCGATCTTACAAGAAGTTGACTGCTTGTACCACCTAAGTTGTCAGACACAGGAACGAACGAGCTCAGAAAGGACCCAATCTTTCTCAGCAACCGGCGTGGCCTGCTGGAGG
>JAADFT010000509.1 GCA_013152765.1 Calditrichota bacterium
GGCGGAGAACCGGGAGTGAACACGGTGTTCGACCTGTACGATCTGTGGATTCGCAGAATCAACGAGGCGCTCGGGAACACGCAATCATGAGCTGAACGGCGTACTACGCCCGTCACAAAACAGACGGGGACTACACACGCCTTCCGGCGTCTGCCGCAGGTTTGTGTTGCAGACGCCGGAGCGAGAAAATCCAGCAGATCAAAGGGCAACCGACTCGCCGCCTGGCCACCGAGGCTTCTCTGGCGGGCCGGTTGTCCGGTCCCGGGACGGAAACAGGTCTGTGGGGGAAACAGAACAAAGGAGGTAACACCGAATGGGCGAAATTCTCAGCTTCATGGCGGCCCCTTTCGTCGCCACTCTGGCCATCGTGGCCATCCACGTTTACCTGGGGCTACACGTCATTCAGCGCGAAATCATTTTCGTTGATCTTGCCCTGGCGCAAATCGCCGCGCTGGGAACGACGGTCGCCTTCATGCTCGGAATCCACCCCGAGCAAAGCCTGTCGTACGTGTTCTCGCTGGGCTTCGTCGTGCTGGGAGCAGGCCTCTTTGCGGTCACACGGGTGCGCGAGCAGAAGATTCCACAGGAAGCCATCATCGGCATCACGTACGCCGTGGCCACTGCGGCAGCCGTTCTCGTGGCCGACCGCGCACCTGGCGGCGCCGAGCACATCAAAGAAATCCTGACCGGAGCGATCCTCTGGGTGCACTGGGCCGACATTGCCCGGATCGCCGTGGTTTACGTCGTGGTGGGGCTGATCCACTACTTCTTCCGGCAACGCTTCACCAGCCTCACTGACCACTACCGGACCGGCGCTTTGAGCAGAAGCGACCGCTGGTGGGACTTTCTCTTCTACCTCACCTTCGGTTTCGTCATCGTTCTCAGCGTTCGAATCGCGGGCATTCTGCTCGTCTTCTCGTTTTTGGTTGTGCCCACCTCCATTGCCGCCCTGTACAGCAAGACCTGGGTGGGACGGTTAGTGTTTGGCTGGATCGTGGGGGTTGTGGTAACCGTGCTCGGCCTCTACTTCTCCTACGTGTGGGACATGCCCAGCGGACCGGCCATTGTCGTGTTGCTTGGTCTTTTCCTGATCGTCCTGGCGGCCGGTAGAAAATGGCTACCGCAGAGCCGCACGGCGTAGCCCGCCGGCGTCGGACGAACACAAAAACAGACAGGTCACAAAGCCGCTCAGCCTCCGGGGATGGGCGGCTTTTTTTCCGCCGAACTTCTGCCGCGCGCATTTTTCTCTCCGCACACCGAAACTCCCGTCTCCCTGCACCGTACCAGAAGTGTGCAACGTTGAGGAGAAAATTCAGGAGGACAGCATGGAACTGCTCCTTTTGCTCGTGGCGGTGCTCAGCTTGTGGATTTTCCTCAAGCTCCTGGTCTGGACTCTGAAGGTCGGTTTCGTAATTCTGATCCTGCCGCTCAAAATCCTTCTCGGACTGCTGCTGGCGCTGCTGGCGGTTTTCGTCGTTTTGCCGGTAGCCTTGGCGCTGGGTGCACTCACCGTGGCCCTCACACCTCTGATCTTGCTGGGCCCGTTTCTGCCGCTGCTGTTGATCGCACTCGGCGTCTGGCTGTTGGTGCGCCGGGCGTAACCAGACCTGCGGCCGCTACACACGAGTCCAGGCTGAAGAACACTTTCCGTGGCAGCTTGCTCGTCCGCTCGCCCAATCCGTTCAACTGCTACGAGGCGCGGCCTCGCACCGCAGCAGAAGGGGGTCAACAAAGTTGCAGACCCGTTCCAACCATCCGGGGAATCGACATGAGATCGCTTCGTGCTAGTTTTGTTTTGCCGTTCGTGTTCGCAGCAACTTGCGCGTGGGCACAGGCGCTTCCCCCTGCGGCGAATCAGCAAACGAACAAGCCGCAAATCCGGGTCATCGCCAAACTGGCGCCTGGAGCACCCCACCTGCCCACCAACACAGATGCCCTGCGCGCCGAGCTAATCTCGCGCGGCCTCAGTCCTGCACTCTCGAGCACCTGCACCGGGGCCAGCCCCCTCTTTCGCCAGTACCGCTCGCCGAATCCCGCCTTCTACGAAGCCGGTTTCGATCGCGTCTACGTCCTGACTTTCCAGTCGGATGCCGCACCTGAAAAGCTGGTCCAGGCGCTCAGCGCTACAGGACGCTTCGAATACGTGGAGACAGACGGTGTCGGGTCGGCGGGAGGTCGGGAGCAGATCGTCCCGAACGACCCTTACTTCAACCGCCAGTGGGCTCTGAGGAATCTGGGCGATTTTCCGCCTGCACACGCCGGCAAGGCAGACGCCGACATCGACGCCGACGAGGCGTGGGAGATCGCCCGGGGCGACTCCAGCGTGCTCGTCGCAATCCTGGACAGCGGCTGCCGGATCAGCCACCCCGAGCTCGCAGGCAGGCTCTGGACAAACGCCGGTGAGGTTCCTGCAAACGGTGTTGACGACGACGGCAACGGCTTCATTGACGACGTGCACGGCTGGGACTTCGTGTACCGAACCAACGACTTGCTGGACACCCTCGGCCACGGCACCAACATCGCGGGAATCATTGCCGCAAATCCCGACAATGGCCGCGGCTACGCCGGCGTCGACTGGCACTGCAAAATCATGATCTGCAAAGTCCTGACAGCCAAGAATTTCGGCTACTACTCCTGGTGGGCTTTGGCAGTCGCTTACGCGGTAGACCACGGCGCCAAGATCATCAACATGTCCTTGGGCGGAAAAAGCTACTCGAGCCTGCTCAAGAATGCCATCGAGTACGCCTACAACAACGGCGTGACCGTTACCGCCTGCATGATGAACGACGGCACCGACACACCCTACTACCCGGCACGTTACCGCCACACCATCGCCGTGGGCGCCACCGACACCGACGACACCCGCTGTCAGCGCTTCTTCTGGGGCGGCGGCAGCAACTACGGCTCACACCTGGACGTCGTCGCGCCGGGGAACTACATCTACGGGTTGAGCGCCAGGTCGGACAACGTCTACGGCACGTACTGGGGCGGAACGTCACAGGCGACGGCCTTCGTCACCGGCGTTCTGGCCCTGCTCGCCGGGCAGGACACATCCCGCACTCCCGACGAGCTCCGCCAGCTTCTGACGGAGTCAGCAGAAGACACGGTAGGAGATCCTTTCGAGGACACACCGGGTTGGGACATTTTCTACGGCTACGGCCGGGTGAACGCTCGCCGCGCGCTGGAACTCGCAACCGGTGTTACCTGGCCCCGAACGAGGGAAACGGAGAAATCGACTCCGCTCGCGTCGCTCACTGCGTTTCCGAATCCGTTCAACGACGCAACGACCCTCACCTACCGCCTGCCCAAGCGGTGTCGTGTGCGGCTGTCGCTTTTCGCCAGCAACGGCAAACGGGTTCGAGTCCTCGAGCTCGGCACCCAAACGACCGGTGTACACCGCTACCGGCTTGGGCTCGAAGACCTGTCAAGCGGTGTGTACCTGGTGCAACTCTCAGCAGGCGAACACAGGCTAACGACCAAGCTTGTGCTCGTGAAGTAAAAGCATTCACCTTCAGACCACACGGAGGCGAAACATGGAAGAACAAGAGAGCAAAAAGCAGGAGGACTCCGGGCGCTACTTCCTGTTCTTCTACTGGAACCCCAAGGACAAACGCATGTTTGTACCCAAACGCTGGGGGTACGGCTGGACAGTCAATTTTGCAAACCCGTTTTCGATTGCCGCGTTCGTCGCTCTGATTGTGCTGACAGCGCTCTTGCCGAAAATCCTGTAACCGTCTGCCCACACACAACCGGAAGCGGACTGACTCCCCCGTGTTGGCGTTCCCGGCGTTCACACACGGGCAGATTTGTGCCTGGCCGCGGCGGTGTTGCTTTCCAAGCAGCACCACAGCGCTGAATCAAGTTTGAAGTGCGTCCTCTCCACAGGAGGAGGTGTCGCAGAGGTACTCTGTTCGTGCAAGGCCTCACAAGGCCGGCCACCCGGAAGCTGTACGAGATGCAGCGACCTCAGCAGCCTCCGTACGAACCCGCAGCAAAATCCCCGCGCCAACGCCGGACCTGCTTAGTTCTACTATGTCAAAATGTGGTTGACTTTTCGGAATCGTGGTTTCTCGAGGGCGAGATGTTGCTTAGTCTCGCCTGAAACAAGCCTGCTTTAGCAGGCGGCTTCCTTTTGGTAGCCCGGGGATTTGATCCCCGGGCGGG
>JAADFT010000510.1 GCA_013152765.1 Calditrichota bacterium
CCATTCGGGATGAAACGCGGCGCATCCTGCAGGGCGGGATCACACGCGGTCGTCGTTTCGTGCTCAGAGAAGGGAACAACCTCTCACCCGGTACACCCCTCGAAAACATGGAAGTCATGTACTGGACCGGCCGTGAGTACGGCCACTTCGTGTGAGCCGACGAGTACCGGTTGCTCAAAGTCTGCCGGCCCTTGCACTTTGTTCCCCAGCTACGGAGCGACTGAGAACGCCTGAGACTTCGTTTCCCGCAGGGGAAATCCGTGCCGTGTCCATCGCCCTCGGCGTCCAATCCGCCGTTTCAACCTCTTTCCAACCTTGAGTCCTCCACAGCCAGAGTACCAGGGGTAGCCGCACCGCTGCATCCTCAGCCGCTCTGGATCAACCGGCGAACAGACCTCCTCTTTGCCACAAACAAACCGGCGTCACGGGGTCGCTCGTAACGGCAAACGGGCTTTCACCGTCCACACGCCGCAGCCGGATGTGATTCCGGACACATCAGCTCTTTTTAGTCACGTTCTGGCTTCGCGAATCGTGCGACGTACCCACGAACTGTTGCATTTTCGCCGAAAATTCCGTAAATCGGCGCACACGAAACACAGGGTCGAACGGAGCCCGTCATTGCCGCGTCATTCGGGCAGCTCGACCTGGTTGGTTTTCGTACCCAGCGTTGGGGGCACCGTTCCGTTAACCCCGCTTCACCCCCGTAGCGGTTTTGCCCGGTCCCCCGTCTACGCAAAGGTCATTTTCACTGAACAGCCACCAACACCAAAAAGTTGCCCGGTTTCCCGGTCCAATGCCTGTCTGACTTTACCGTTGCCGGGCAAATCTGCTTGCTGGTGCGTCCAGGCCGCACCAGCCACCGCATCTGCACGACAGGCGGGCCAACCAACCTACACCCGGTCCGGGTGCCAATCATACGCGGGGGCAAACCTCGTGCTTGTGAGACACTGCAAACCGTGTGCAAAACAGGGAGGAGGCAAACCATGTGGAAGGAGTTCAAAGAGTTCGCCATGCGGGGGAACGTGCTTGACATGGCCATCTTGTGCTCGGCTCTGCCTTCGGGGCCATCGTTAAGTCGCTCGTTTCGGACATCATCATGCCACCAATTGGACTTCTCCTCGGAAATGTCGATTTCACCAACATTTTCTTGGTTCTTCGGGAAGGAACCACACCGGGACCTTACCCAAGTCTGGAAGCGGCCCGGCAGGCCGGCGCCGTGACTGTGAACCTGGGGGTGTTCATCAACACCATCGTGTATTTCCTGATCATCGCCTTTTCCATCTTCCTGGTGGTCAAAGGCATCAACAACATGAAGCGGAAAGAAGAGGCGAAAGCAGAGCCACCCAAGACCAAGACCTGTCCGTACTGCTTCATGGAAATCCCGATCAAGGCGACACGCTGTCCGCACTGCACGGCTCAGCTGGAAGCTGCCGGCGCGTAGTCGCAGAAAGGCCCTCGGCGCAAGCGGACTGCCCGGGGTTCAGCCTGATCCGGGCAGTCCGACTTGCCAGTCGTTGTAAACATGAAGCAAAAAAGGCGCCTGTCACGTGCTGATGCAGCACGGACAATCTTTACCACGTCAGGCTGGACGGAACACAGTGTGACTTTTCCGCCGCCGAGGCAGGTTCGGCGGCAGAAAACGCCACTTGCGTGGGCGCACGAGGTTTGCTGCTACAAAACAAGACGAAGAACCAACTGAAGAGGTGTGCACATGTTTTTGAAGAAGTTTTCCTTTGCATTGACGCTCATCATTACGCTTGGCCTCAGCCAAGCTCTCATTGCTCAGGACAAAGAGTCGAAGCCGAAATACGGCTGGACCCGTGAAGCTGTTGGCACGCTCAATCTTTCACAGACCACTTTGAGCAACTGGGTTCAGGGCGGCGAAAACACTTTCGCCTGGCAGGCTGACTTCCGGGCGTCTTTCGTCAACAACCAGCCCAGATCGGCCTGGCGCAACAACGCGAAGCTGTCTTACGGGATGTCCAAAATCGCCGACGCCGAAGCGCGCAAGTCCGTGGACGAGATCAGGGTGGAAAGCGTGTATGTGCGCAAGTTGGGCATTTTCGTCGACCCTTACGCTGCCGTCCGCGCCGAGACCCAGATGACCACGGGTTACGACTACAGTGGCGAAGGGAGACGCCCGGTTTCCGCCTTCCTGGACCCTGGCTATTTCGTCGAGAGTCTCGGAGTCGGATTCCAGCCGTGGTCTTTTCTGAAAACCCGTTTCGGAGCTGCTCTTAAGCAAACCGTGGCCGACAAATACCGTCAACTCTACACTGATGATCCCGCCACGCCTACTTTGGAGAGGGTCCGTTCTGAAGTCGGTGCCGAGTCGGTCACCGACGTCAACAAAAAACTGGGAGAGAAAACCGTCTACACCGCAAAGCTGGAGCTTTTCTCCAACCTCAAAGGGATCCGACAGGTAGATGTGCGCTGGGACAACCTGCTTTCCGCCAAAGTGAGCGAATTGATCAGCGTCAATTTCAATTTCAAGCTGTTCTACGACAGCGATGTCTCGAAAAAGCGGCAGATTCGCCAGACTCTGATGGTGGGGTTGTCCTACGCCTTCCTGTAGGGATTCAGGAGGTATTCCACACGAACTCAGCCTTTTGACATGCAACCCGTTTTTTTCCGGCCCGGCTCACTCGCGTAAGTCGGGCCAGAGTCTTATCACTTTCAATTATCCAAAACCTGCAGAGAGGAAAACATGGCTAATCTGTTGAACGAACTTACCGAAATGCTTGCACCGCAGCTCGCTCCTGTTCTTCACCAGGAAACAGGAATCGAAGAACGACGCGTGCCCGAGATGCTGCAGGAAGTCGTTCCCACGGTCCTCTCGGGCCTCCAGAAGCAGGGCCAAAGTGGAAATCTCGAACATTTGCTTCAAGCAGTTGGACGCTTCGGCGGCGAGGCAGCACTGGATGATGTTCCCAGTCTGGTGAAATCCGTGCTCAGCCAGCCAGAACCCGACGCCTCTCTCACCGGTCTGCTCGGCGACTCAGGAAAGGTTGCCTCCAGCACGCTCGCCAGCAAATTCGGCCTCGACCAGGGTCTCTCGTCCAAGCTGGTGACCCTTTTGGTGCCACTGGTCGTTGGCGCCCTTCTGAAGAAGTCCGGTTCAGGTGGACTACAGGGTCTTGCTTCTCTGCTCACCGGTGGCGACAGCGGTGGTCTGCTCGGAGGCCTTGCTGGCGCGCTCGGCGACAAGCTCCTGGGCAACGACGACGACAAGTCCTCAAACAATTCCGGACCCGACCTGGGTGGTCTGATGGGATCCCTGTTCGGCGGGCGTTGACACTGCGCGGGCCGCAGTTTTCCCGGTAGCACTTCATCCCCCTGGCTTCCTCGGTCCAGTGTCCTACGCTGTTTTTTTCGCGGATTCCCTGGATCTGGACGTGCTCGCAGGGAGTACAAAAACAGAGCTGCCGGCGTTCTTTCGGCAGCAGAGTAGTGCCACACGCAGTCTCTGCCCCGGTTCGAGTCTTGTACCCCCGGCCGTTCAGGCACATG
>JAADFT010000511.1:0-2538 GCA_013152765.1 Calditrichota bacterium
CCGACTCTCGAAGACGCCTTCTCGCTGGCAGTCGCTGATCTGGAAGGCGACGGCGCTCCGGAAATCGTTGTCCTGAGCAAGCAGGGCGCTGTGGACGCCTTCGACCACAACGGGAACCGCCTCGACGGCTTTCCCACGCGGTCGTTCGGACCGTGCTCCGCACCGCTGGCACTCGGCAACGTCAACGGCAGGGGGCCTCTGGAAATTGCGTTTGTGACCGACAACGGCACAGCGGTGGTTTTGCAGCACAACGGCGTGCTTCTGGACAACTGGCCCGTCGCGGTACGGACCGGGGAGACCTCGGCAAGCACAACACCGGTTCTGGTCGACGTGAACGGCGACGGAGCCTGCGATGTCGTCCTGCCCACTCAGAGCGGCGGTTTGCTCGCGCTGGCAGCTGACGGCAAGCCCGTGGCGGGATTTCCACTGGCCACGTCGGTCCACACGACTCCAAGCGCTGCCGCCGGGGACCTCGACGCCGACGGTAAGGTGGAGCTCGTCGTGGCCGGCAAAGACGGATTCCTCTACGCCTGGAAGCTGGACGCAGCCGCACCACCAGCGGGCTGGCTGCAGTTCAAAGGCGACGCCCAGCACACCGCCAGAAACCAGAACGCGGGATCAAGCCCGGAAAACCCGACCAACGCCGCGGGACTTTTGCCGCTGAGTCGCGCCTACTGTTACCCGAACCCAACGGCCGGCGACCGCGCCACGATTCGTTTCACGCTCACTGACGAAGCGGACGTAACAGTGCGCATTTACGATTTGGCGGGTGCTAAGGTGGCCGAACTGAGGACGCACGGCCAGCGTTACACTGACAACGAGGTCGTGTGGGACGTCAGCGCTGTGGCCAGTGGCGTGTACCTTGCAAAGCTGGAAGCGCGTTCCGCACACAGCACGGGCACCGCGCTGATCAAAATTGCGGTGACGAAGTAGTTTTGCTAAGCCAGAGTGTCGGCTACGTCTACCCAGGTTGAGCCCGCTTTGGCGGGGAAAACCAATTTGCCCTTCTTGCCTTGTTAGGGTAAATCTGACGTAGCAGGCGCACAACGGGCAATAAGGAGCTGGCGGAACTACGATCCAAAGGTCTGGCCGTGGATGCGGCGCGGTCACAAGGCTTCAGCCGAAGGAAGAGTCTAACGCATCGAGCGAACGGATTCAGGACGCGAAAAAAGGGCTTCAAAAAGAAAAATTCTGGCGGCACGTGGCAACGGACCAAAACTGTTCCGCCCGAGACCCGCAACTGCGGACGGTTCCTGAACGTCTTTCGAAAGCTGCTTCGAGTAAACTGAGCATTTTGCAAACCAGTGACTTCACTCGCACACCAGCGCAGGTACCAGGGAGGTTACACGTTGCGCGTTTTTCCTAAGGCAGTGCTTGTTTTCACGATTCTCACTTTCCTGTCCGCGGTCCAGCAAACCTACGGACAGTGGGAGGGCTACAACCACCCGGAACTGCGCTGGTACACGATTTCCACCGAGCACTGCGAAGTGCATTTCCACGACGGCACCGAGCGCACGGCGCGCGAGGTTGCACGGGTTCTCGAAGAAGTTTACGAACCCATCACCAGCCTCTACCAGTACGAGCCTGACGGTAAGGTACACTTCATCATTCGTGACCACGACGACAACTCCAACGGAGCTGCGTACTACTACGACCAGAAGGTCGAAATCTGGGCGCCAGCTCTGGATTTCGAGCTCCGCGGCACGCACGACTGGATTGCCAACGTGGTCACGCACGAGTTTTCCCACATCATTTCGCTCGGAGCAGCACGCAAGTTCAGCCGTCGCCTCCCGGCTTTCTACTTTCAGTGGATCGGTTACGAGAAAGAGCGTCGACCGGACGTCATTTACGGCTACCCAAATGTGATCGTGTCCTACCCTTTCGCGGGCACCGTCGTCCCAATGTGGTTTGCGGAAGGGATGGCCCAGTACCAGCGGGCGGGACTGAATCACGACTTCTGGGACACCCACCGCGACATGCTGCTGCGTACGGCCGTGCTCGCCGACAGTCTCCTCTCGTACTCTGAAATGAACGTGTTCGGGAAGAATTCGCTTGGCAACGAGCGTGTGTACAACCAGGGGTTCGCCCTTACGCTGTACCTCTCCAGGACTTACGGGGAGGACGTCATCCCCAAGCTGGCGCGGGCCATGCGCTCGCCTTTCCGACTGACTTTCGACGGCGCCGTGCGGAAGGTGCTGCACAAGAGCGCCGAGTCGCTGTACGAGGAGTGGGCGCGCTTTCTGGCCGAGCAGTACCACACCGCTTTGGCCACGGTAAGGCAGAATCCGGTCAAGGGAAAAATCGTCTACGGCAAAGGAATTGCCAACCTGCACCCGCGTTTCTCCCCGGACGGGCAGAAGATCGCCTTCACCAGCAGCAGAGGAGCGGGCTACTTCTCCGCCAGCAGCCTTTGCCTGTACGACGTCAAATCGAAAAAAACGGAAGTGCTCGTTCCCGGTGTTCTCAGCCCCGCTTCCTGGACACCTGACGGCAAGTCACTCGTCTACGCCAAGCTGACGCGTGTGAACCGCTACGGCT
>JAADFT010000511.1:2548-4182 GCA_013152765.1 Calditrichota bacterium
TTACCGGGTGGACGTCAGAACGAAGAAAACGCAGCGCCTTACCCACGGTCTGCGCGCCTACGCACCCGACGTCAGCCCCGACGGCCAGCAGATCGTGTGCGTGGTTCAGCATGACGGCACGCAGAATCTGGCTCTGGTCAGCAGCGACGGCAAAACCATCCGCAAACTGACAAATTTCCGCAACGGCGAGACGGTCTACACGCCACGCTGGTCGCCCGACGGATCCCGGATCGTGTTCGCTCTGGGGAAAGCCCACGGCCGACTGCTTGCCGAAGTCGACCCGGTAACCGGCAAACTGGACACGCTTTTTGCACCACCGGGAGACGCGCGCGATCCGTGCTTCAGTCCAGATGGCAGCCACCTGTACTTCGCCTGGGACGGAAGCGGCATCTTTGACATCTACCGAATGCCGAGCAGCGGCGGCGACGCCGAACCTGTTACCAACGTGCTTGGTGGTGCGTTCTCACCAGCCGTGGATGCAGAAGGCAATCTGGCCTACTCCGCATTCACCGCTGCAGGGTTCAAGCTGGCGCTGCTCCAGGACGCACGTCCCGTGCAGAAAGATCTTCTCGCTTACGGTCTGCAAGAGAACTGGCTGGCCCCACCGCCCACGGTTGCATCCGGCGCAGACGGCAAGGGACCTGTGACCACCGCGGCGAAGCCGTACACACCGGAGTACGGCGAGGTGGCTCTGCTGCCGCGGTTTGCCGTCGACTACGGCGAACCGAAGGTCGGCACTTACTTCTACTCGTCCGAGATGCTCGAACGCTACTCCGTGCTCGGCGGGGCGTCGTTGAACAGGGACATGGACTACGACCTGTTCGCCATTTTCGAGTACCGCCGGTTCGCACCAACCATTTTCCTGGAGCTGTACGGCTTTTCCAGGCATCTGGACGAGCCCATCGAGGTGCTGGAAGGCTACCCGAAAGTAAAGACCCGCATCCGCTTCAACATGCTCGAGGCCGACCTCGGCCTGCGCTACCGCGTGAGCGACGCCGTTCGGACGCAGCTCTCCTACGCCTACAGCCGCTACACCAGCCAGATCGGCGATTTCTTCTTCCAGAACATCCAGTGGAAGTCGCCCAGAAACACCTACTTCAAGGGCAGCGACCTCGCCGCCACGGTGAGCATCGACAAGGTCGCGCGAACGCTCGATTTCAGCATCGCACCTCGGGGAGGACGCGCCATCACCCTGCGCGTGCACCGCTACTGGAATTTCTTCTTCCGCGATTTTTCGACGGACAACGCCTACGGCACCGTGGTCACCAAGTACAACCGCTACGCTTACTACGCCACCGAGCTGGACTGGCGTGAGTACCGCAGCTTGCCCATCAGTCGGCATTCACTGGCGCTGCACTTCCGCGGCGGCTGGATCGACCGGCCGGTGCACTCGTTCTTCAACTTTTTCGCCGGAGGTCTCCCCGGCCTGAAAGGCTACCCGTACTACAGCATTGAAGGCCGGAAACTGATGCAGACCAGCCTGACCTACAGGCTGCCTCTCTGGACGCAGATGAACCTGTCGCTTGGAATCATTCAGCTCCAGAAGCTTTACGCAGGAATTTTCGCCGAGGCTGGTAACGCCTTCGACGAAGATCGCGTGAACTGGCGTCAGTTTCGTAAGGACGCTGGGCTTC
>JAADFT010000512.1 GCA_013152765.1 Calditrichota bacterium
GAACCAGAAGAGCGAGAAGCGGTTCGTTCTTGCTTGCTTCAGCGTTCAACGCCGGGACCTGTTCGATGTACGCGCCGAAGAGCCTCGGTGGCAGGTTTAGGTCTACTACGTTAGATTCGGGAGACAAAGCCAAAACTGACGCAAGGCGAGTCCGCCAGGGGATCAAATCCCCGGGCCAGCAAGAAAATCCGCCTGCTTCAGCAGGCTCACCTCACGCAAAGATCAACGGCCTCTCGGCCCAAAGGGACTGCGTTCGTGAAAAGTCAGCCGCGCTTTGACGTAGCAGAATCAAATCTACTACGTCAGATTCGCGAAACAAGGGCAAAAGCGGCGCGTGGCTTCTCCGCCCGGGGATCAAATCCCCGGGCTACCAAAAGAATGCGCCTGCTAAAGCAGGCTTGTTTCAGGCGAGACCAGACAACATCTCACCCCAAAGAAACCACGACCGCGAAAAGCCAACCACATTTTGACGTAGCAGAATTAGTCCTGCGGCGCCACCGTTTCACCGCAGGGAATCACGCTCGCCGGAAAATGGCTGGTCGTGACCCAGGGAAACACGATGCAGTTGCGACCGATCACGGTGTCCTCTGGAATCTCGCAGCCTTTGCCGAGCACGGTCAGCCCGGTGTACACGTGGTCGGGAAAGCGGCGGTTCGGCTGGTCGCTTGGTCCCGTGCCGATCACGCAGCCTCGCCCGACGTCGACGCGCTTGTCGACAATCACGTGGTCCAGCGCGGCCCCTTTGCGCACGCGAACCTCGTGCATCAGGATGCTGTTGTGAACGCTGGCGCCCTCTTCGACGACGACACCGGGCGAAAGAACAGAGCCGACGACTTCGCCGGCGATCTTGCATCCCGGCGACACCAGGCTGTCGGTGACACGGGCGTTGGGCCCGTAGCGCGCTGGCGGGCGGTCTCCGGGCCGGCCGGGTTCTTCCCCCCAATTCGTGCGTACGCCCCACTCCTGAGGCTGAATCAGGGCGCGGCTCGGCAGGAGGTCGCGATTGGCCTCAAAGTAGGCGCGCAGGGTGCCGACGTCCCTCCAGTAGCCTTCAAAGGGAAAAGCGTAGACTTTTGCCTCAGCAACGGCCTTGGGTACCACGTTCTTGCCGAAATCGTGGCCGGAACGTTCTGCCAGCGCTTTGAACAGGTAGTCGGTGTTGAAAACGTAGACGCCCATCGAGGCCAGGTTGCTCTTGGGCTCGGTGGGCTTTTCCTGCCACTCCCGGATTCGCTGGTCACTGTCCACAACGGCCACGCCGAAATGGCGTGTGTCTTCCCAGGGAACGCGCATCATGGCGATGGTGAGGTCTGCCCCTTTCTGGCGGTGGAAATCCACCATCGGGCCGTAATCCATCCAGTAGATGTGGTCGCCGGAAAGGATGAGCACGCGTTCCGGGTTCAGATCGCGGATGAAGTCCAGGTTCTGCCCAACCGCGTCGGCGGTGCCCCGGTACCAGTCCGAGTCCTTTTCGCCGGTGCGCGGCGGCAGGATCTCAACACGCCGGGTGCGGCCGATCCAGTCCCACGCTGCGCCCGTGCCGATGTGCTTCATGAGGGAAAGCGGTTTGTACTGGGTGAGAATGCCCAGATTGCTCAGGCCGGAATTGGCCGCGTTGCTCAGGGTGAAATCGATGATCCGGTAAATGCCGCCGAACGGGACAGCTGGTTTCGCCCTGACCATGGCCAGCACGCCAAGCCTGCTGCCCACGCCCCCGGCCAGCAACATGCCTACTGTGCGCCTCATTCCACCGTCTCCCCGCTGGGAATTTCCCGTTCGCCGAAGCGTTCAGCCGGAAGGTTGGGACTCAAGATGCAGTTGCGACCGACCCGGATGTCAGCGGGCAGAACGGTGTTGCGGCCAATCAGCGTGATGCCGCTGCTCAGAAGATCGGGGCGGGCCCTGTTGGGCACGCTGGCGTCACCTCTGCCGATATGCGCGCCCGGTCCGATCTGGACCTGAACGTCGGTGATAACGCGATCCACCGTAGCTTTCTCGCTGACCACGGTGTCGTACATCAAAATCGAGTCGCGAACCACAGCGCCCGTGCCCACGCGAACGCCCGGGAAGAGGATGCTCCGCTCTACCCGCCCGTCGATTTGGCAGCCGTTGGGGATGAAGCTGTCGACGACCTCGGCGTTGGCGCCAAACGTGGAGGGAGCGCGGAGGCGGACGCCTTCGTTGTCGAGGTTGGTGCGCACTTCCCACTGATCCAGATCGATGGGGCTCGGTTCTGCGAGCAGGTCCATGTTGGTTTGCCAGTACTCGTCGATGGTGCGCGTGTAGCCCCAGTAGCCGTGGAAGCGGTAGCCGAAGACGCGGTAGCGTCCGAGCATGCGGGGGATGATGTCGCGGCCGAACTCGTAGGATTTGCCGAGACGCTGGTTTTCCTCCACGACTTCGTAGAGCACCGGCGTCCGAAAAACGTAGATGGTGAGCGAAGCCCAGTCGTACTCGGGATGACTCGGCTTTTCCTGGTAGTCCAGAAGTTCGCCGCCCGGTTCACCGGGGTCCCCGGCGATCTTACCGAGACCGAAGCGGCTCGCATTCTCGATTGGCACCTGCTTAAACGCCACCGTCAAGTCAGCGCGGTTGTCGCGGTGGAAGTCGATCACGTCGCCGTAGTCCATCTTGTAAACGTGGTCGCCGCTCAGGATCAGTACCAGATCGGGGTTGTCCTCCTGGATGAATTCGAAATTCTGGTACACGGCGTCGGCAGTGCCGCGGTACCAGTCCGAGGCCTTGGCGCCGCGGAACGGCGGCAAAACGTGCACACCACGCCGGTGGCCGACCATGTCCCAGGAGGATCCAATGCCGATGTGTCGTACGATGGAGGTGCTTCGGTACTGGCTCAGGATACCCGCCTTTTCGATGCCGGAGTGCATGAGGTTGCTGAGGGGGAAGTCGATGATGCGGTAGAAGCCGCCGAAGGGCACAGCGGCCTTGGGACGAAAGAGCGTGAGCACGCTGAGTTCGTCCACGCGCCCCCCAGCCAGAACCATTGCCAGAACTCTAACCACGGAGCCACCTTGACTGGATCAAGTGGACAACGTTGCCTGCTAATTTAGCTCCCTTGAATGTAAACAGACTTGGGGCTAAAATCAAGGGCACTTCTGGCTACTGAGGGCAGCCTGTGCCTGTGGGGCTGATCTTGTCACGGGTTTTCCTGTGGTGAGGTTGAGTTTTCATCTCCTCCGGTTTCTGTACGGGTAACGTTCGTCTGGTTTGGCGTTTTCCTGCGAGCGAAGATGGGAGATAAGGGGATGGGTTGGGGATCTGGGGGGTGACGCGATTTCGCCCGGGGATCAAATCCCCGGGCTACGTTGTGAGGCCGCCCGCTGGAAGCGGGCTTTTGGGGCGGGGGACC
>JAADFT010000513.1:0-301 GCA_013152765.1 Calditrichota bacterium
CAGAAACACATCTGCCGCACAAATCAACCGCAGGGGATCGTCTCGTGTTCACGGGGGTTTTAGCTCGCACACCTGGAAAGCACAAAGCGGCAGCGCGCTGCTACGCTTGATAACGTCCGCGAAGGCGGACCAGGAAACACAGCCGGGGAGTTTACTCCCCGGCGACACCACCAGACGACATCCCGAACTCACAAAGCTGCAGCGAGCTGCCGCAATCCAAGACACCCGCGAAGGAAGAACACAACAAAGCTACGGACGCTTCTTGCACTTTCGTTTCCGGTGGATGTATTTGAGATATTCC
>JAADFT010000513.1:362-627 GCA_013152765.1 Calditrichota bacterium
CCCGCACAGCGATCACATTGTCCTGGCCAGGGTGAATCAGGAAAGGTGGGATGAAATACGCCCGTTCGACTTTCTTCTTCTCTTTGTACTCGGCCGGTTTGTCGCCGTGCGGGAAGCGCCCCGTGTGTCCGATCTCGCTGCCGTTGAAGAACACCTCGTCGATGTCGTTGATTTTGCCGAGCATCAAGATCAGTTTGTGACGCGCCAGTGTGTCGGGAATGACCACGTGCTTTCGGTACCAGGCGATGCCGTCGTAGTCCCGGTA
>JAADFT010000513.1:663-3182 GCA_013152765.1 Calditrichota bacterium
CGAAACCGGGCTTCGCGCGCTCAAGATCATCCCCCACCTCAAATTTCCACTTTCCGCTCAAGTCGAGTGCAAGCTTCAGCACGTCAAGACGCGAGAAAATGCCAACCGGTCCGTCCACGATTCCACCTGCGCCCCCCACGTCGTACACCCGAACCGCAAGAACATTCTCGGCGTCAAAGCGAAGGGCACGAGGCGGAATCCTGTAAGTGCGACGGTCGTCCCAGGCCGTTTTGAATTTCGGTGGGAAGCTCCCCTTGCCCCCGATGCGTATCCCGTTGAGAAACACCTCGTCGACGTCGTCCACGCGACCAAGCCGCAGGTAAAGACGTTCTGTTTTCAGCTCGGCGGGAACCGTGAAATGGATTCGATACCAGGCATAACCGTCGTACCCGGGGAAACCTTCGTTCTCCCACGCGCTCGGCACGGCAATTCGCTCCCAACCGGTGTCGTCGAAGTCGGGGTCCCGGTATCGAGGGTCGTCGCCGATTTCTACGCGCCACTCCCCAGTCAAATCGATTTCCAGCTTGAGGCTCTTGGCCTTCGCTCTCCCCGCGGGGGCCACCATCAGCGCGACGAAAACTGACAGGAGAACGAAACAGCGCTTTCCCATGGTTCCCTCCACCCCGTGCCTGCATTCTGCGCTCAGGTAGGTTCGTAACGGGCCGCTTTCCGAACGCTTCCAGCCTGCGGACACAGAACAAAGCTGCAACTCCGCGCCCCGCAGCGGTACGTCCTCATGTCGACCGGGGACAGCCGTCCGGCTGAGGCCAACAGCATTCGGAGCGGCAACAGGTTTCCGACAGCCTACTCTTGATGCAGAAACAGATCCAGAAGCGTGGCGTTCTTTTCGTAATCGTAGTAGGTGACAACCATCAGCTTGAGCAGCGATCTGCGGTAACCCAGGTAAGCGTCCAGGAAGTTCTGCTCAGTGGTTTCCACCTGGTTGACGTTTTGAAGCATGTCCTGGAGCGAAATCTGTCTCTGACGGTAGCGCTCAAGATTCATTGCGGCGATCTGGCGCGCCATCTCGAGGTTCTTCTGCATGTTGAGCGCACGCTGCTGGTACTCCTTCAGATTGGTCACCGCGTTGGCCACATCCGAGCGAATTTCGTGCCGTTTCGCCTCGATCATCAGGTCAGCCTGCTTCACGCTGATGGCGCGCGCCTCAATTCGTGCCTTCCTCTGACCCCAGTCCCACAGCGGAAGGTACGCGTTCGCCGACACGCTGTAGCTCTTGTCCAGGTCGTGGAAAAGCATCCCGAAACGATCGTCCTCACGCTCCAGCCCGTAAGTCATCTCCAAATTTACGCGAAACGCGTTCCAGCCCTTCGTGTTCTCGAGCTCGATTTCCCGCTGCCGACGTCGTAGAGCCAGAATGCGCAGGCGAGGATTCAGTTTGAAACCCTTGTCCACAGCGTCGTCGAGTGTCACCTGGACCGGGCGAAGATCCACCGCCGGATCCACAACCACTGAGTCAGGCAAACGGGCACGGAGCCGTTGCTTCAAATCCGCAATCGCCATGCGCAGATCGCTGCGGTTCTGAGCGATTCGGTCCCGGGTATTCGCGATTTCTACCCGCACCTGAATCAGATCGACCCTGCGCGTTGTGTCCGAACTGGCAAGTTCCTCCGCAGCCCTCTGCACATCCCGCAACAGCTGCAGCCGCCGACCGTAAATGCGATCCAGGTAACTCATCTGGAACAATCGGTAGTACGAATCCGCAATGTTGTCGATCATGCGCACGCGATCTTCGAGGTACCGAAGCTCAGCCTCTTGAAGATCGGCCTCGGCGTGCTCGATGTTGTTCTTCAGCGTGTTTGGCTGGAAAAGCGGCTGCTCAAATGCCACGAAGTAGCGGTTGTAGTAGTTCACCTCCGCGCCGCCGTCTTTTTGCCAGTAGCGGTAAGTTTTGTAGTTCAGCGAAAGGTAACCGTTCGTGGGGTAACCGAAAATGATGACCGGTTGCCGCACCGACAGTTCCGCCTGCCAGAGACGCGTGTTCGTACGCACAATTTCATCGCGGTGCAGCAAAGAGTTCCATTTGTACTCGGAAACTGCGTTGATTCGTGGAGCCCACAACTGCATGTACACTCGGGACTTCAGTCCCGCCTGCTGGGCACGTAACCACGCTTTCCGCCGCTGAATGCCCAGTTCCAGCTGTTTGATGTCGTACGAGTTCCGCATGGCGATCTCGACAGCCTTGTCGAGCGTGAGATGCAGGACGCGCTGGGCCACTGCGGCGCCAGGCAGAGCCGCCCCGACCAACCAAACCACCAGCCCAAGCAGCAGCGTTCGCCCTTTCCCACACATTCGCATCGCCAGATCTCCTGCTCCATCCAGGTTCCACAGTTTTTGCCCATCTGCAAAGTTTCACGGGCAAGGTACGCCATCGCGCCAGCCGAGCGCATTCGTCGGAATTTGCTCACGCAAAGGTAGAAATCGTGGCTTGCGGTGTGTCATTCGCAGGTAAAACTGCGTCAAAAAATGTCATCGAAGCTGCTGTGGAAGGCAAAGCAGGC
>JAADFT010000514.1:0-1948 GCA_013152765.1 Calditrichota bacterium
GCAAACAGAGAGTCCGAGCTTGCAGGAACGAGAGGGAGAACCTTTGGCAACAAGAACAGCGCGACGGCGCCAAACACTCCCGTGACAAGCAGTCCGAGACAAAAAGCGTGAAACGTTCCCGCGAGATTAGCCCTGGTGATGCACGCCGTGTCTGCACGACTCGCGCAGTCGTCTGCCTTGCGCAGGAGGTGCCGATTCAAACGACGCATCAGCACGATGCCGTAGCCACCCACCACAGCTACCAGAACGCCGTACGCGACGCTGACCCACAGCGACACGTCGGCGCGGCCCGAAGCCCGCGTCAACCAGATGGCGCTTGCTGCTGCGGCCAGCGAACCCAGGTTGCCGTGAGCGAAACGGGCGCCACCGATCGGCAGCTCGACCATCCAGGGGATCTGGAGCAACACGCCCACGAGCAAACCCGTGTGAACGTCGCCGAGGATCCAACCCGCAGCAGTGCAGGCGACGAGTGGACTCGAGATCAGGAACTGGAAGGACGCTGTGGTGTCCGCCGCAACGACGCCCCCGAGCAAGGTGATCAGCGCAAACTCTTGCCACATTGCGTCAGGGTCCTTTCTGTCAGGTCGCCAATTTAAGGATTGGCCGCCAATTTGTCAACGGAAAACACGGACTTGCGCCCACTGTACCTTGGCCGCACTGTGGGGCTGTGACTGCTCTCGCCAACCAAGTCCCAGCAAAAGGGGCCCCGGCAGCGCAAACTTGCGGCTTCTGCCTGCAAAATCGGGGAACCGGCGCCTGAGGGCGCGGGTCCCGAGTGAGTCTCCCGTGAGCCTGTCCCAGGTGTCCGCTTTACGCGGGCAGTACCCAGGGTTTGCGGTAAGGTCGCTGCAGGTGTTTGTTGGCCTCGGGGACGTTGGTGATTCTTTCACGTTCTGCGTCCCACTCAAGCCGCTGGTGCGTCCACAGGGCAATGTTGCCGAGGTGAGGCACGGTGGTCGTACGGTGACCGATTTCCACGTCGCAGATGGGCAGCTCGCGGGACTTGACGCAATCCAGGAAGTTGCGTACGTGGGGCTCGTTCATCCTGGAACCGCCGCTCTCGATCAGCGGAGCCCGGGCCACACGCTGGTCGCCTTCCTTTTTCATTTCCGGAAACAGCTTGTACCCGCTGCGATTGACGTACAACGTTCCCTCGGTGCCGTAGAACTGGATGCCGTAGCCGTGGTCGTCGATTCCCTTGGCGTTTACTTCGTGGTCGGAGTAAATGCAAATGAATCCCGGAAACTCGTACACCACCTCGAGCGTGTCCGGCGTTTCGCGGTTGTCCTGGATGGCCATCTTGCCGCCTGAGGCGGTGACGGCCAGCGGCGCTTTCACGTCCATGGCCCAGACCACGATGTCCAGCAGGTGCGTGCCCCAGTCGGTGAGTTTGCCGCCGGAGTAGTCCCAGAACCAGCGAAAGTTGTAGATGCAGCGGTTCTTGTTGTAGGGACGGTAGGGAGCTGGACCCAGCCAGAAATCCCAGTCAAGTCCGGGTGGCGGGTCGCTGTCGGGCGGGTTACCGATGCCTTCCGGGTAGATGTTGCTGGCATTCCACGCTCTCACCTTGGTGATTTTCCCCAGAACGCCGCTGCGAACAATCTCCACGGCCCGCTGAAAGTGCTTGCCGGACCGTTGCATGGTGCCCATCTGCACGACCCGCTTGTAGCGGCGGGCGTAATCCACCATTCGCCGCCCCTCGACGATCGTTAGGGCGAGGGGTTTTTCGACGTACACGTCCTTCCCTGCCTCGCACGCGAGGATCGTGGGTAGCGCGTGCCAGTGGTCGGGAGTGGCCACGATTACCGCGTCAATGTCTTTGCGCTCCAGCAGCTTGCGGAAATCGTGGTAGGGCTTGGCTTTGCCATCGGTCATGGCCAGGGCTTTCTGCAGGTGCGGCTCGTACACGTCGCACACAGCAGCGATTTCCACGTCCGGATTCTGCTTG
>JAADFT010000514.1:1971-4410 GCA_013152765.1 Calditrichota bacterium
CCCATCCCGCCGCAGCCGATCACGCCGACCACGATCTTGTCGCTGGGCGGTACCTTTTTCTTTTTGTCCCCGGAGGTGGCTTCGGCTGAACCCGGGCTTGCTGTGAACAGAGAAGCGGCGCCCAAACCTCCGGCCGTTGCTGCTGCGCGTTTCACGAAGTCCCGACGACTCATCCCTTTACTGCTCATGGCGGCCTCCTTCTGTGGTGTTGAGCTGCTCCGCACGCCCCCGCTCAAAACAAATTTGCTTGCTGCTTCACGTGGCGCTGGCCGGTACACGCTGCCCGTGGAAATCCTCGCGCGCGGTGGGTTCGCGCCCCCGAGCTTTTCCGCGCAACACTGCAGATCGGTCCGTCCGGCTCAGCGCATGGCCAGCGCCGTGTCGAACATCGCCACAATCCGCTCTGGGCTCACATCCTGCAGGATGTTGTGGACCTGATTGAAGACGTAGCCGCCGCCTTTTCGAAAGACTTCGATGTTGTGCGCGACGTGGCGGCGCAGTTCTTCCAGAGGCGCCCGCGGCAATACCCACTGGGTGTCGCAACCGCCGCCCCAAAAAGTCAACTGCTTGCCGAACTCGCTCTTGAGCCGTTCCGGCTCCATGTTCTTGGCGGAAATCTGGACGGGATTCAAAATGTCCACGCCGATTTCGATCAGGTCGGGAATGAAGTCGTAAACGGATCCGCACGAGTGGAAGAAGACGTAGGCGTTGCTGTGCTCGTGTACGTACTGGAACATCTTAGCGTGGCGCGGCTTGAAGAGCCTGCGGTAAAGCGCGGGCGAAATGGCCGGACCGTCCTGCGTACCCAGGTCGTCGCCGAACTGGATGATCTGAATGCGGTCACCTACGGCCTTTAAGTAACGCTCCAGGCTGGTCATGTAGGCTTCGAGCTTCTTGTCCAGGTAGTACTCCACCAGGTCGGGGTCCGTGAGCAGCAGTTCCATGAAGCGCTCGTAGCCGAAGTCGCCGTGGCCGCCTTCTAAAAGGTTGCCGCCGAATTCGCCGAGAATGGCGTAGTCGGTTTCCTCAAATAAGCGTTTGGACTCACGCTCCAGGTAAGCAACCGCTTCGTCCGAGAGCGTGGGGAATTCGTAGGCGTCGATGTCTTCTGGGCTGGTGGCATTGGCCAGCGGGTGGTAGACGCCGTCGAACCAGTAGCCGCCGGCTGGCATGCGCCCGATCACGCGGTCGCCGTCCACCACTTCGTAGCTTCCGTCCTCGCGCTTGACGGCATGAAAGTCTTCCGGGTAGTAGCAGGGTGACCCGTCCGGGAGAGTCCCCGGACGCCAACCGCTGACGTAACTCTTGAGCAACACCACGTCCACGCCAAACCGCTCCAGAATGTCTGGCTCTGGCTCGGCCAGCATTTGCCAGGGGTCGAAAACGCGCGTGTTCTGGATTGGCACGCCGAGGTGCTGTCGCAGGCGGTTGTAGGCGACGGCACTGATCCCGGTGGACCGCATGGCGCCGAGGTCGATGGGGAGCTTGTCGGGTTCTTCGTGCTGGAGGGCGCAGAGGACACGTTCGCGGTGAGTCATCCAGAACCTCCGAGGTATGACGGAGAACGGCTGGTAAACCGACCCTGCTGCGTCGGGTTTGCCTGAGTAAAGCGACAGGCCCGACGCGGTTCTTCCGCCCGGGCCAGGACCGCCGGCAACTTGAGTAGCGCAACCAACCACTTGGCGAAATGTAGTCACCCGAAGCCAGATTTTCAACGGCTTTTCGGCTGCACAGAGGACGAGACTCTTGCAAAATGATCTGGCTTCCGAAGGCGCTGGCGGAGGCAGCATGCACTGGAACTTTTGCCCGGCGCAGCCGTACAGCTTACCGCAAAACCTTTGTGAAATCCTGGCAACATCTGGGGAACAAGACTTAAGGAGGAACCAGCATGCAGAAGCGAATTGCGGGAGTTGTGCTCGTCCTGGCACTTCTGTTGAGCGGCCAGGCCATGTTTGCGGACGAGGGCATGTGGCCACCCTACATGATCAAGCAGTTGCCCCTCGACGAACTGCATCAGCGCGGCCTGCAATTGTCCGCAGACGACCTGATCAACCTGAAGGACGCCATCGTGCTCCTCGGCGGCGGGACGGGTTCGTTTGTTTCACCGGATGGCCTGGTCATCACCAACCACCACGTGGCTTACGGTGCGATTCAGTACCAGAGTTCGGCCAAGCAGAACTTCATCACCAACGGCTTCCTGGCCAAGACCCGCGAAGAAGAACTGCCTGCCCCAGGTTACACGGCCTCCATTCTCGTGGACTACCGCGACGTTACCAAGCGGGTGCTGAAGAACGTGAAACCGGGCATGAGCGACCTGGAACGCGCCAAGGCGATCGAGAAGGCCGAGAACGAGATCGTGAAAGAGGCCGAAAGCAAGGGCAAGGGTCTCAGCGCCACCGTGGTGGACATGCTCAGCGGGACGAGCTACTACCTGTTCGT
>JAADFT010000514.1:4484-4995 GCA_013152765.1 Calditrichota bacterium
CACCGGCGACTTCTCCTTCATGCGAGTCTACACCGGCCCGAACGGGGAGCCAGCCGAGTACTCGAAGGACAACGTGCCTTACCATCCCAAGAAATGGCTCAAAATTGCCTCGGAGCCCGTACGTAAAGGTGACTTCGTGATGGTGATGGGCTACCCCGGAAACACGATGCGCTACCGGAGCTCGTACTCCATCGATCTGTGGCAGAACCTCACCTACCCGGAGTCGATCGAACTGCTGCAGGCGGAAATCGACCTTCTGGACCAGGCGGGCAAGAAAGACCCCGAGCTGGCCGTTCGTTTTGCCTCGCGAATCAAGGGCCTGAACAACGCCCTCAAGTACTACCAGGGAATGCTCGAGGGGCTCAAGAAAACGCATCTGCTGGAGAAAAAGCGCAAACAGGAAGCCGAGTTCACAAAGTTTCTGGAAGAACATCCGGACCTCAAGGCGAAATACGGCGACGTGTTGCCCTCGATTGCCGAGCTGTACAAGGACCTGCGCACGTACCACAGA
>JAADFT010000515.1 GCA_013152765.1 Calditrichota bacterium
GAAAATCGTACGTGTCCAGGTTCACGTTGAAAAGCCAGTTGCGGCCTGCCTGCATGACCAGCAGCACCAACAGGTTTTTGCCCTTCTTCAACCGGACCGGCACGGCGGCCATGTTGTACTCGAAGGCGTGCTTGTCCGGGTAAGCGTACACAATCTTGCCGTTCAGCCACACGTACACCCCGTCGTTGTGGCCGATGCGTAGCGTGGTGTCGATGTCCCTGTCGCAGACAATCTCCGTTGCGGCGTACGCGTGGCAGTTCTCGTGCGGATCAAGCTGTTTGTCGAGGCGCACAATGCCACGCTCGGAGACCTCCGCCACTCGCCAGCCCAACCCGCTTCGCCCGACGGGGTACATGTTTCGCCCTTTCTCGCCGGGATAGCCGGGGAACGAGCGCGAAATCAAAAACGCTTTGACCTGCGCCGGTTGATCGACGAACTTGTAGCCCTCAATCCCGATCTTGCCGTCGCCTGTCAGTTCCAAAGTCAACGTGTGATCCCCAGCCGCCAGTCCTGGCACGGTGAAATCCTGGAACGCGGGCAGGATTGAGCCCACATCCTGCCTGCACGTCAACACACCGACTGGCTGGCCGTCCACCAGCACCTTCGCTGTGCCGTAGTCCCGGCTGATCGCTTTGCCGATGGTCAGTCGGTAGTCGGAGAATTTGCCCACCCTGAAACCGAAATGAACGCGGCCCGGCCCGCTGTACTCAAAGAAACGGCCCGGGCGTCCCATTTTCGAGATCTCGGCCCACTCCACTGTGCGAACAGCGACGCCCTCCAGCTTACCGTGGGAAGCGATGCGCATGTCCGGCGGCAGACCGCGGTCCCAGGGTTCCACCGCCCGGTACGGCGTCTGCAACCGCGAGTCAGGAAACCTCGTCACGTTACCGTAACCATCTTCAGCCACCACTGAGTAGAGAACGCCTTCGTACGTGAGCGGGATGTCAGCGTAGAAGGTGTGACTCTCGAACCGACGCTTCATGGGGATCGGCTTCTGCCACTCCACCGTACCGGGCAGCGGCTTCCAGGCTACCCACACACTGTCCACGCCCGAGGAATCCGTCACCACCGCTTCGACATGCAGCACCCCGCGCCTGCGGTCCGCAACAATGCCCGGCTCGTTCCAGGCGACGCGCGGTCCTTCGTGGTCGCAGGTGATGAGCGTGCGGTAGGGATCTTCATCCGATCCGGGCACGGTCACTTTGCGGTCGCCTTCTTCTACCACGAAGCGGTAGGACACCACGTCTCCCTCTTTGAGCTGCATCCCCGGGATGCGGGCCACCCAGGTCCACTTCGCCGTGTGTTTGCACGGGAGTGTCCTAACCCGCCCGTTGCCCAAAGAGTACCTCAGCGTGACTCGCGATTCCGGAGGAGCCGTCGTGCCCAGAACAAGGGTCAGATCTTTCTGCGGCCAGGCGCGAAAGACCGGAACGTGTCCGCTCTTACGAGGTCGGGCCTTTGCCGCGTCGGCCATGACTTCGCGCACTCGCTTCAAATCCGCCTGCAAATCCGGCAACTGGCTGCTCCAGGTGAACGCTTTGCCGGTGCGCAGGGGATCGTAGATCGGCCTGTACTGCGCTTCGGCTGTGGCGGCCAGCTTTTTCCAGTAATCCGTGGCCATCAGCACCAGCTTCTCCGCCCGGACGAGCTGCGACACGTCCCCGGTGGCGTAGTAGAATTGCAGGGCAACGGCGGCGCGGTCCTTTGCCGCGTAGTAGCGAGCCAGCCAGGCCAGAGCCTCTACGTCCGTTCTCACGTGTCGCCACTCTTTCTGCGAACGCGACGGCTCAATCCCGTCGAGCTCCTCGAAAATCCTGTCAGCCAGCGCGTCGAACTCACGGGCCGCGTCCAGTGGGGTGAGTTTGCCCTGCACGCGGTCGGCGAGGTAAGCCCGCACGTAGTCGGCGCAATTCAGGTACACGTGGCGATCAAGCACCGGCGACCTGGCGAACATGTCGATGTCGTAGATCCTGTCGTTGCGGTGGTAGGAATCGACAATGGCGTTCCCGGTTTCGAATTCCGGTGCCATCAGGCGGTGGTCCGGCCCGTGGGCGTGATGCCGAAAAATCAGCGGCACCACCCGGCTGGCAACCGTCGTCACCGTGTAGATCCGCGGTCCAGCCTCCGGCCCGTAGTGCTCAGCGAAAGCCTTCGCAAAAACGCTGTCGGCGTGTTGGGGTCGTAGCCTAAGCGCCCCCAGATGAGGTACCACGACCAGTACCGCTCCGGCATGTACCGCATGTAGTCCGCTTCCGCCGGATTTTTGAAAACGCGCTCTGGCTCCTGGCGAAAATAGGCGGTGATGGGCTCCATCGTGAAACCAATGGCCTTGCCGAAGGTGCAGGTTCGAACCGTGCGGCGCGCGAACTCGGCGTCGTTCCAGGGGAAGAGCCGGTGGGTGCCGTTGGCGCGAATCTGCCAGATGATGTGCCAGTACCGTGGATAGTTCAGAAACTCACCGTACGAGTTGTCCCGCCAGATGTCGGGGTAAAATTCAGCCTCTTCGAAAGCCGCAAGCGCGTGGTACGGCGCGGCCAGATGTTCGCCGTTGTACTTGATTTCCAGGTAGAATTTGCCCGGGTACTTCATGCCGATTTTGGACAGGCTGCGGAAGTCGGCGAGCCAGTGCCGGGTGTACAGGCGAATGTCCTTGCGCCCGGACCTGACCACACCGTCGATGTAGGCCTTTTCGAAGAAGTCCGCACTCTTACCCGATTCCCCGATCCGGAAACCGAACATCCACAGCTTCGGCACGCGACGCAGCAGCTCCGCGATGGCCCAGCTCATGTACTCGATCATCTTCGCTTCGTCGCCCATGTTCACGCCAGGCAGATCGGCGGAGTAGTTCATCAGGGCCACGTGCACGCCGTGCGCCTCGGCGATGTCCACGATTCGCTTCAGCATGGCCAGATTGCGCTCCTGGTCTTCGCTCGCCCAGGAGGCCTCCGGCATGTCGGGCTTCTTGATGAAAAATGGCAGCAGGTTGGGAAAGTTCGTCTGCGGGTAGCGGTACATGGCGTGGATGTCGCACAGG
This sequence comes from Calditrichota bacterium, assembly GCA_013152765.1. Taxonomy (GTDB): domain Bacteria; phylum Zhuqueibacterota; class Zhuqueibacteria; order Oleimicrobiales; family Geothermoviventaceae; genus Geothermovivens. The sequence continues at coordinate 3,035 of JAADFT010000515.1, forward strand.
TTGTAGCGGTTGCGCGCGAGCATCGCAAAGTAGTTCTGCCAGTACTGCTCGTCGTAGAACCAGTCGGAAATCCCGGTTTCGCCTTCCACGGTGATGAACGGGTTGTCGGCCCGGATTTGCAGCGCCGGCTCACCAAAGGCGTCACGAATGTGGCCCAGAACCGCGTCTCCTCGCCCGGGCGCAAACCGCACTTGCTCCGCCAGCGCAAAAATGCCGTACATCAGTCCAACCGGGTCCGAACCGGACACGACTACTCCCCTTTCCTGCACCGTAATCCGGTACGACTCCGGCTTCGCCCAGGCGCGCCTCTTGCCTCCGTCCGGTGCTTCGATCTCGATCACAAAATCGCTCGTCGCAGCTTCCTCGCCGTTCCGAAACGCGAAGGCAATCCCCTTGGCTTTCAGCGCTGCACGCAGGTCCCCGAGCGCAAACTGCGGCGGGGACGACAGGTTGCCCCGCACAACCACAACCGTTCCACCAAAGACCTCGCTGCTCAGCAGCACCGCAGCAACCAGCGCCGAGAAAATCGTTTTCCTCAAGTTCACCTCCACTTCGCTCCTGTTGTGTCCCGGGCTCAGCGCCCTTCTCCGTGTACCGGCCCGATTTTCTCTACCGGGATCCTCTGGAAACCCCGCGGCAGGGCCGGCGAGTCGTAGCGGATCCGAATCCGACCGTTTTCATCCATCAGCACGTTTCTGTCCACATCGATCGCGTTGTCCTCAAAAAGGACCCAGGGCTGAGAGTACTCAGCGTTGAAAAACTCCACCCATTTGCCGCCAGAGCTGACGTTGCGAACAATCCGGTTGCCCTTAGGCAGCACCGGATCATCCTCCAGCAGATGCGCGAGCTGGGGGTAGCGCTCGCTGTAGGGAGGCCGGTCCGGGTGCACAGCCGCAAGCCGGATGAACAGGGTGCTGTCGGTGCCGTCGAAGTAGTACCTGGCCCAGCCCTTGCCGCGAGCATCCACATGCAGAGCCGGGGTGCCGTCGATGAAGACGTTGTTCTCCACCAGATTGTCGCGTCCTCCGCCAATCATCACCGAGCGCCCAGCCTTGTAGAAGATGTTGCCGAAAATCGTAGCACCGCTGGACCAGTCGTCGAGGTAAACGGCCATCACGTCAGTGAAGCCACCGTGACCCTCCACGCCGTGCAGGTGGTGGATGTAGTTGTAGCGGATCACCGTGCCGCGCTGCGTCCAGTCGCGGCCGTTGTAAAGAGCTCCAGCGTCGCCGGTCTCCATGCACACGCGGTAAATCTCGTTGTACTCGATGAGGTGGTCGTTTCCCCAGAAGAACACGGCTGTGTGCGGCAGGTCGTGGATGCGGTTGTGACGGACAATCTGGCCCACACCGTACATGAAAATCCCGGCGCGGTAGGTACGCACCCAGCGCGAGCAGTCGTGAATGTCGCAGTTGGCCACAACGTTGCCGCCCGGTGTGAGCGTGGCGCGGTCGCCTCCACCGAGAATGACACCGC
>JAADFT010000516.1:0-2040 GCA_013152765.1 Calditrichota bacterium
TCCGCGCCACCAGATTCACTTCCACGCTGTCCTGACCGCGCGTGACCTGCGAGGCACCCGATCCCACCGAAACCAGCTCTAAAGCAACCACTGTGATCGGGTCGCTGACCGTCTTGCTGCCGGTCCCGACGTCGGTCACTGCAAAGGTCTGGGTGCCCGGGGTGTTGAATTTGAAGCCCGCACCGCTGAAGGTGTGCGAACCGTTGTCCGTCGTCTGGAACGTGTAGGGCGAAGCCTGCGTGTAGGGAAATTCAGCGTTTGCGTCCGTGTCGCTGGAGAAGTAGACCTGCCCCGTGTAGTTCGTCTTCTGGTTCCCGTAACGGTCGTACGCCGTCACGGTCACGTCGCTCGACCAGCCCGCCCCGGCCGTTACCGTGGTCGGGTAACCCGTTAGCGTCAGCTCGTCGAAAGCCCCCGGTTGCACTGTGACGGTCGTGTCTACCGTCTTGTAGTTTGAGGCGAAGCGAAGCACCGTCGATCCGGCGTTGACCAGAACCTGCCCGGCCGAACCGGAGCCGTTCGTCACCGTGATGTTTTGCAAGCTCGGCGTGGACCCGTTGGGGCTGGTACCAGAACCGTTGGCAATTTGTACCGTCACCGTGCCCGAAGCCGGGTTACCCAGCGAGTCCACCGCGTTTTGCACCTCCACAGTGAACTGCACGCCAGCCGTCTGGGTGGTCGTCAGGACGACGTCGAAATCCCGGATGTCGTCCGTGCGCGACTGGACCAGAATGTTGCTGCTGGTCTCGCTCACGGACCCGTCGGTCACGGTGATCGTCTGCAGACCCTGCGTGGCCAGAGTGAATCCCGTCCCCGCGAAGGTGTGTTGCCCGGCGTCGACGTCTGGATCAAACGTGTACGGGCTGCCCGACGTGTACGGAAGGGTCGCGCTGGCGTCCGAACTCGTGAAGTAGACGGAGCCGCTGTAGTTGGTCTTCAGGTTGCCGTAGGCGTCGTACGCCTTCACCAGCACGTCGTTGCTACCGAAGCTCTCGCCCGCCACCACGGTGTCGGGGTAGCCGGTCATCGTGAAGCTGGCCAGCGCCCCGGGCGCCACGTTGATGTTGCCCGTCTGGCGCGTCACACCGTCGGCTGTACCCTGTAACACCGTAACCACCGGGTTCACCAGAACCTGGTTGGCACTGCCGCTACCTTCCGAAACGGTGATGTCGCTCAACGAAGGTTGGGTGCCGTTCGGGCTCGCCCCGCCGCCCGACGCGACCGACACCGAGACCGTTCCTGACCACGCGTTCCCGTAGGCGTCAACGGCTCCAGACACGGTCAGCGGGAAACCCACTCCCGCTGTCTGGTTGCTTCCGGCCGAGAGCGTGAAATTGTTAAGAGCCGCCGGAGACACGTCAATGGCACTGCTCTCCTTCGAAATCGCGCCGTCGGTGACCGTGATCGTCTGGGCGCCGGCCGTCTTCAGGGTAAACTCGCTCCCGGAGAACGTGTGTGCGCCGTTGTCAGCACTTACGAACTGGTAGGGGTTCAGAGAATTGTGCGTGATTGTGGCGTTGCCGTCCGTGCTTTCGAAGTAAACCTGTCCCGCGTAGTTCGTTTTCTGGTTGCCGTACGCGTCGTAGGCGGTGACCGTCACGTCTGTACTGAAGGCCTGCCCGGCCGTCACAGCGCTCGGAACGCCCGTCATCGTGAAAGCATTCAGGGCTCCAGGATCCACAGTCACGTCGACGGTCTTGGACACAGAGCCCGACGTCCCCTTCAGCGTAGCCGCGCCCGCTTTCACCAGCGTCTGCGGAGCTGAACCGCTGCCGTCCGTCACCGTGATGTTAGCGAGCTGAGGGCTTGTGCCGTTCGGGCTGGTTCCATCTGCCGTCAGAGACACCGTAACCGTACCTGAGGCCGCATTCCCGTAGGCATCCACCGCGTTGCTAACCGAAAGGTCGAAAGCGACACCGGCGGTAACTGGCGAGGGAGCGGACAGCGTAAAATTGGCAATGCTGGCAGCGGAAACTTGAATTGTGGAAGACGTTTCCGAAGGCGAACCGTCACTCTCCTTCACCGTGATCGTTTGCTGCC
>JAADFT010000516.1:2072-4502 GCA_013152765.1 Calditrichota bacterium
CGTCAGTAAACGTGTGCGAGCCGTTGTCGGCGGAGACAAACGGGTAATCATTTGGAACGGTTGCACTGTCGTCGGTACTCGTGAACGTCACCGTACCGGTGTAGTCGGTCTTCACGTTTTGCCAGGCGTCGTAGGCAGTCACAGTGGCCGAGAAAGCGCTACCGGCCGTGGTCGACGTGGGGTAACCAGTGAGGGTAAAGCTCTGTACCGCTCCCGGGGCCACAGAATTGATTGTGTGCGTCTGACTGACGGCGCCCGCCGTTCCCACAAGCCCCACGTTGCTTTCGGTCAGGTAAAGCGTTTGTTCCGCCGACCCGGTGCCGTTCGACACCTGGATGTCGTGCAGCACCGGCGCCGTTCCGTCCGGAGCAGTGTGCGCATTTCCGTCTGAGAAACTCACGGCAACTGTACCATTCGCTGCGTTGCCGTAGGCATCCTGAGCGCTCGTAACGGTAAGGGAAAACGCCGTTCCCGCCGTAGCCGTACTCGGGCCAGAAAGCGTAAAGCTGGCGATGGCCGCGGGATTCACGTCGATGGGACTGGAAGTCGTCTGAATCGAGTCGGTCAGGTCCGTGACCGTGAAAGTCTGAGCCCCCGCTGTTTTCAGGGTGAAATCGGAACCGTTGAAAGTGTAGGTCGCGCTGGCGAATGTGGCATTAGCCGGCATGTCGGCCTGGGAGTCGGTGGAACTCCAGGCAACGGTTCCTCGGTAGTCAGTCTTCTGGTTGCCGTACGCGTCGTAGGCCGTCACCTTCACGCTGTTGGCGAAGGACACACCCGCAGTAGCGCTGCTTGGAAACCCGGAAATGACAAAATGGTGCAGCGGACCGGGGTAAACATCAAAATTCGCGCCCCCCGTCGCCACCACAGTGTTCGACGCTGTAAGCACAACGACGCTGTCGCGGTACGTCGCAGGGGTCGTGGCGTTCGTAACGTTCGCAATTTTGAACGAAACCGTCGTGTCGCTGAGGGCGGAGCCGGTGCTGTCGCGCACAACGTAGAGCGTGTCGTTCTGTCCCGACGGAATCTGCACCTGCAGACCGCCGTCCAGCACGCTGTCGCCCATGGCCACGAGAACCGTGCTCACGTCGAACGCGGACGGGAAAATCACTTTGATCTTGGCATCCGGGTACAGCGTGTCCGGACTCGTCAGCCGAAAAGCAATCGTGTAAACGGAGAGCTGGCCCGCGCTCGAATCGTCCGGAGTCACCGCCACGTTGGTCAAGCTGCCCGCAGCGTACCCGACCCCCGCGCCGGCAAGAGCGAACGCAAACACAAAAGTAGAAAACTTACGCAAGAGACCTCTCGGCATAACCCGCGCCCCTGTTGGCTTGGAATCCTTTCTGCGACTCATCGTGCCAGCACCTTCGGCGGCGCTGCCCAGCGGACGGAGCTACTCACGTCCGCGACAGACCGGCCGCCGCGCCGAATGACCAGCCGCACCTGCAATCCGGCGTCAAGCACCTTTGGATTGCGGAAATTGGCGAGCTTGAGATCCACCGTCTTCCCGGCGGGTACCACGTGCCCCCGGCCAGTCCGTTCCACCAGCAGGACGTTGCCCTGTTTTCGCAGCCGAAAGCCGCCGTCGATCGTTTGCGACCCCACAACCTTCACCTCGTTGGGGTTCAACGCTGGCGGAAGGTGAATTTCGAACACAGCGTCGGGCGGCAAAGGCTGGCTGAGCGAAAACCGTAATTCGTAGATGGAACGCTGCCCAGGGGTTGGGCTTACGGCGTAGACGGCCAGCGAATCGGCCGCCACGGCTGCCGCGGTCGCCAGACAAACCGAGGCAACCGCAAATAACGTTAACAAAAACTTGCTGAAAGGACGTACTCGTCGCATGTCGCTCACCTGTCCTAAAATCGCTCTACTGTTCTCCGAGGTAACACTTTGAACCATGATTCGAAAGGAGAGAGTTGGGGGTTACGAAGCGAAAAAGCAAATGTGCAAATATCGAACCACCGCAGTGTAGGATTTCTGACAACTGCACCCTACCGGTCTCATCTCCTCCGGAAGGTACACTGCGCGTTAACCACAACAAATTCAACGGAAACCACAGGTGGAGGGTTTCTTCCTTTGTTCCCCTGCAAGGGACGGGTGTGAGCCTGCGCACGCTGCTTCAGAATGTGGGTAGACGGAAATTGAACACCCCCGCGCAGCCCGTAGCCGGACAAAAGTGTCGGCCTGACGCATTTGCCCGCGGCCGGCGGCGAGTCCCCCGGGCGCGAGAGCGGGCGCTCTGGAAGGACGTCGGAAATTCAAACTCGTTGCCCCGGGACAGAAGAGGAGGGAAGAACACGTGTGGAGCCAGTGTAAGGCAGGAGCAGTGTGTTAGCCTCTCCGGCCGATCCAGTTGCTGCGCACCGGAAGAGCTGACCGGCCACCGTCAACAGCGCCGGCGGCGGCTCTTTGCTACTTGAGAACGGCCCG
>JAADFT010000517.1 GCA_013152765.1 Calditrichota bacterium
GTCGTTCAGCTTAAATTCCAGTTCGACCCCGACCGTTTTTGAGAAAAACAGCCGCCTGTTCTCGGGGAAAATCGGCGTGACCACGCTTTTGCTAAGACGAGCTGCCAGGTGGTCATCCTGCAGCAAAACCAAGAGGTTCCCGTACCAGCCCGCGTAGCGCTTCAGCACCTCGGGACCCAGGTAAATCTCCGGTCGCAGGCCACACCAGGGCTGATCCGGGTCCGGCAGCTCCCGCACCCAGATGTTCCGGTAGCGAACGGGGTTGCCATGATCCTGCAGTACAAGGGGTAACTTGTCCAGGTGTTTTCTGTACGGTCGAACGTGCATCCAGTCGGTTGGCCCCTTGATGGTCACGTTGTCCTGCACGAGAACGCCGTTCTGCAACACGGTAATGCGCGCAGGTTTTAGCAGCTCACCGTCGCGCCCGAATCTCGGGCGGTGGAAAATGATGTCGTAGCTTTGCCACTCGCCGGGTGGCCGGCACGCGTTCACAAGCGGTGGGTACTGTCCGTAGATCGCCGCGGCCTGGCCGTCCGGGTAGGTGTCGTTCTTGTAGGAGTCGAGAACCTGGACCTCGTAAAGGCCCATGACGTAGACTCCGCTGTTACCGCGCCCCTGGCCGCTGCCTTTCGGTGGGTTCGGCGTGGCCCACTCGATGTGAATCTGGCAGTCGCCGAAAGCACGGAGCGAGCGAATGTCTCCTGCACCCCGGACCACCACCATGGCGCCGTCTTCGACCTTCCACCTGGCGGGACCACCTTTCACGCTTTGCCACTGGGACAGGTCCTTCCCGTCGAACAGGACAACCGCGTCGGAAGGCGGCTTGGCAGGCTGAATTGTCATTCCAGCCGTGCCTGGGTCGACTACTGGCGGCCTGGGTCGCTCCATGTCGTGGATGCGCCAGACGCGGTTACAGCCCGGCGCCTGGCGGTCTTGCGCCAGCGCACTGACCGAAGCGAAGGACAAAATCGCCAGAAGGGTCGCAAAAGCCTGACGTGCTTTCATCTTTTTCATCTCAGAGCCCCTTTCGAAAAATGCCCTGGGTCTCAGTTGCTCGTTGCTTCCGGCGGAGGAACCGCGAAAACGCCGACCTCCGTGAGCGTGGGACAGGCGCGAGCGTCAAGAATCTCGATTTTCAGTTTGGTCGTGGTGACGGGCTCGAAACGCACCAGCCGTTTGTGGCCTACCGTTGTGCCATCAGCCACCTGCTGCCAGCCCGAGGCAGATGGCACAAGCACACGGAAACGTCTGACCCGCTGGCCAAGTGCGATGGCCTCCTGCAACATCACGCAGTTGAACGAAACGGCGGAAGGGAATTCCAGCTCCAACCAGGCCGATCGCACGGAGTCGTCCGTGGCCCAGTACGTGTCCGGCTTTCCGTCCACCGCCTTCGCAGGTGCGAAATCCGACTCACCACCACGCCAGTTCGAAGCTGCCGCTTTCGCGCGCCCCGCCAGGTTGACAGCAAAAGCGCGGTCCAGGTAATCGCGAAACTGCGCCAGTCTGGTCGAATCCACAGCGGTGATGAGTCCACGCCTGTCCGGCGGGACGTTGAGTAGCAGGTTCGCATTTCGGCCGACGGAGTGAAAGTAGATGTCGACGAGCTTGGGAAGAGACTTGACCTGGCTGTCCTGCGAAGCGTGGTAAAACCAGCCCGGCCGGATGGAAACGTCCACTTCAGCAGGTACCCACGATTTGCCCCCTTCGTGGCCGCGCGTCAGCTCCTTCGGGTGCGGGTAGCCAGGGTAAATGCCCTCGCGGTTCAGCGTCGACCAGTTCGTTTCGTCGGCGTAGCCGCGCTCGTTACCGACCCAACGAACGTCGGGACCTGCGTCGCTGAAGATCACAGCGTTCGGTTGTAAGCGCCGAACCAGGGCCCAGTAGCCTTCCCAGTCGTAAACCTGGCGTCGCCCATTCGGCCCCTCGCCGCATGCACCGTCGAACCAGACCTCGAAAATCGGCCCGTAGTTGGTCAACAGCTCGCGCAGCTGGTTCTTGTAGAAACGGTTGTACCGCGGCGAATCTCCGTAAGAGGGTTCGTGCCTGTCCCACGGCGAGAGGTAAACACCGAATTTCAGTCCGGCCTCACGGCAGGCTTCCGACAGTTCCTTCACAACATCGCCTTTCCCACCGCGCCAGGGACTGTTCTTCACGGAATGCTCAGTGTACTTTGACGGCCACAGGCAAAAGCCGTCGTGGTGCTTGGCGGTCAGGATCACGCCTTTCATCCCGGCACGCTTGAAGACCCTCACCCACTGGCGACAGTCCAGCTCCGTTGGGTTGAAGAGGGCCGGGCCCTCCTTGCCTGTTCCCCACTCGCGGTCCGTGAAGGTGTTCATGCCAAAGTGTACAAAGGCGTAGAACTCCAGGTCCTGCCAGGCAAGCTGCTGGGGGGACGGAACCGGTGGGAGAGGCTCCGGCGGTCCTACACGCAATGGTGAGACAGAAACAGAATGAGCACCAACGTCCAGAGCCAGATCAAAGCCCCGTTTCCCAGACCTTTGGACGGGAGACGCAACCGGCGGCATCCGCAGGTGCCGTTGGGCGCGCCGGACGAGATGGCCCCACGCCCGGAGAGAAGCAACAAACTGAACTGGAGGCTTTTGGGGAAACGTGTTCGGCGGAGGGGAACGAGACGAAACATGTTAGTCTTCCCTTGTGCAGGTAACCAGACTCTGACCGGAAGGATCGCACAGAAACGCCGCAAGACGCGCACGGCGAAAATTGCTTTTGCACGGTTCGCTTTGACGTATTTTAAACAATTCTCAAGCTAAGGTCAAGTGGGGATGGCGGAGAGAAGCAGATTTGTGTGATCGCGAGGGTTCTGGCAGCGCCGAGCAGCGTCTGGAACGGGTGCACTCCAGGTGGCAGTCTGGAACGCAAAATTTCCCGATTTCGCCACGGGCTCAGAGAGCCCGTCAGGTAGCGCGAGCTGAAGCTCGTGCGAAGGAGAGGCAGACGCCATTTACGTGTTGAAACGACCGTGGGAAGTTTCACGGA
>JAADFT010000518.1 GCA_013152765.1 Calditrichota bacterium
TTTCGGTTACCCCGAACACGCTTCGGTAACTTGGGTTCTTCAGCACGATGCCGCGGAGAACCTGTACGCCCACTGGAACGCCTTCTTTGGAAAAGAAATCGCCGTTCACCGCTCCTGCCACGCGGTGTCCGGGCCTGCTGTGGCTGCGTGCCAGGACACTTGTGAGCTCACGACCCTGAACGCGGTCTCCAGCCTTCGCCGTTTCCAGGTGCACAGTCGGTTCGCGCAGATCAACTTGCAGCACGTGAATGACCCAGGGGCCGCCCGGATCACTTTTCCAGAGGTGCAAAACGCCCGGGGCGACAGGCTCTGTGCCGTCCCAGCGAATGTTGCTCTCGCCAGGAAAAACAGGAGACTGCGCCAGCGCAGCCAGCAGGGTGACAACGAGGGAAAGGGCCGCGGACCCGTGGGATTCGGAAGTTGGGCATGCCGGTTCCCCTTGGTTCGGAAGCTGAAGACTGCGGTAGTTTAAGGGTTCCTCCTGAGAGTCGCAAGCGAAAAGCTGTGCCAGGCTTTTCTTCTGATTCCCGCCCTTGGACACTTGGGAACGCGAGCTCGAACGGGAATTGCTTGAGGGTGGCTGTGTAAACATGAGCCGCCGCACGCTTTCGCCCGAATTGAATCCGGTGGGGGAACAAGCAGCGGCAGTTTCCAAAAAACCGGGTATGTACACCTTGCTTCGGCAGAGGTGACCGGATCCTCAAGAGAAAACGGCGAGCGCGCGGGCGGTGTCTGGTTCGACCGCGCTGGCTCTTGGCTGTGCTCTCAGAAGCTGTCGGAAAGTCATCCTTTCCCGGCGGCAATTCTCGCAGGACGCTGAGGAGCGACCTCGTTTCACCCGGGCGCTCGGCGGCGCGCTCTGCGAAAAACAAATTCACCGCCTGTTGAGCCACAAAAAACTTGCATCCGAAATTCGGTTTCTTTAACTTTTTTGCGGTTGAGTCATCTTGCGAGCCCAACTTAAGGAGGAAACCACGGCACGTCGCGCGGCAGGTCGGTCGAATTCCGCTTGCTGAGCCCACTCCCTCGACTGTCCTTTCGCTGACGTGACCCACCACTTTGTGCCCTGGCAGAGTTGCCGCCGCCGGCTGCGTTTCCCACTCACGCTCTCTTCTCTGCCGGGCTCCCGGATCCAAGGAAATCGAACGAGCAGGAAGAGCTTGTGGCCACAGATCAAGCGAGGGGGGAATTCTTTCTCTTGCGTGAATGAAGGTTTGGAAAAGAGCTCCGAAGGGAGGGCTGAGTTGCCAGACTCTCGAGGCCCTCTTTTTGGGGTGAAGTGTTGCTGTACTGTTCAGGTTAGAGGCCGTTCTGGCACATACCGGGAGGAGGTGATGCGGTCAAAGACGTTGCGTACGGGATCCACGGAGTTTGAGCACTGTCCAAAAGGGAGGACCAGGCTGATGAGACGCAGTACCTTCCTCATGGTGGCGATTTTTCTCCTGGTTGCACCGGCCCTTGTTCTGGCCGGAACAACTGGGAAAATCGCCGGGAAAGTTGTGGACGCCAAGACCGGAGAGCCGCTACCGGGCGCAAACGTGATCATCGAGGGCACCACGTTAGGTGCTGCCACCGGGGCAAACGGGGAGTACTTCATCATCAACGTGCCGGTGGGCACCTACACGCTGCGCGCCACGATGATCGGCTACCAGGCCCAGGTGGTGAAAAACGTCCGCGTGAACATCGACCTGACGACCCGGGTCGATTTCAAACTGCCGCAGCAGGTGATCGAAATGGGCGAGGTGGTGGTGACGGCTACGCGGCCGATGGTGGCCAAGGAAGTCACCTCGTCGGTGCACATCAAGAGCGCCGAAGAATTCCAGCACCTGCCGGTCACCAACACCCAGCAGGTTGTGCAGATCACGGCTGGCGTGGACGGATCCAGTTTCCGCGGTGGCCTCGGCAACGAGGTCACGTACCTGGTGGACGGCCTCAGCATCAACGACCCGATGTACCACACGGCTTCGACTTACGTGAACTTGAACGCTGTGCAGGAGATTCAGGTCTCCACCGGCGCGTACAACGCCGAGTACGGCGAGGCCATGTCGGGCATCGTGAACATCGTGACGAAGGAGGGCGGTTCACGGACCAGTTTGATTTACGAGGTGGAAACGGACCGCGCTTCGGGGCCGCTGTTCGGAGACGAGTACGACAACGGCTACGTGAAGAACGAACTCTCCTGGGGTGGCCCAATTCCCTTTCTGGGGCGCAAGTTCCGGTACTTCATCGCTGCCAACACCCTGTACGCCAAGGTGAACAACCCGCGGCAGTACGAGTTCATTCACTACGACTGGGACCACAAGTACCCGAACGGAATCAAACGCAAGTACTACGTCCCCCACAACAAGCGTGAGGACTACGGTTCCAACTTCAAGTTCAGCTACCTGCAGTCGCCGAACGTCAAGTGGCGTTTGGGTGGCTTCTTGAACCGCAACCAGTGGGAGCGGCCGCTGTACGAGGGGACGAGCCAGACTTCCGAACGCAGCTACCTCTTCAAGGAAGACGACTTCGACGTCAACACGCAGAAGACCTACCAGGTGTACCTGAACCTGACGCACCAGCTGACGCCGAAGACGTTCTACGACCTGCGCGCGGTGCGTTTTCGCACGTTCCGGCAGACTGGTCTCCAGGCCGACCTGGATCGCACCTGGAAAGACTTTTTCAAGGATTACGAGTACCGCGGTCTGGATGAGTACCACCAGCAGGACTGGAGCAATCCCGAGAACCCGATGGGTGTGTACAACATGTTCCAGGCTCGCGACGCCACCGGGCGAATCTACGAGCTGCGCAAGGAGGCGTACTGGGGCGTGAAGCTGGACGCTGTCAGTCAGGTTACGCTGAACCACCAGCTCAAGACGGGCCTCGAGTTCAACTACCACACGGTTCGCCGCTACCGGAACACGCTTCCCTGGGATCCGGAGCCTTTCTTGCAGATCTACGGCTACGAGGTGCTGGTCGACACGCTGGCCGACGGCAGCGTACGCCGGACCATCCAGGAGTACGACGGCAACGAGAACGTGACCTGGCTGAAGTACAAGCCTTTCCACCCGTGGACCCTGGCCTGGTACTTCCAGGACACGATGGAGTACCCGGGTTTCATCGTCAATGCGGGTGTTCGGTTCGACGCTTTCTACGCGTCGGCGGAAAAACGGAAGGATCCGTACGACTGGTACTCCGAGACCGAGCCGGTGAGCGTGAAGTGGCGCATCAGTCCGCGCTTAGGCATTTCGCACCCGGTGTCGGACCGCACCAAACTCCACATTTTCTACGGTAAGTTCTTCCAGACGCCCAACTTCAACGACCTGTTTCTGAATCTGGACCCGTACATCACGCGCTCGTACAGCGGCGTCGGGAATCCCGATCTTGAGGCCATGAAGACCACGTCGTACGAAATCGGCATCGAGCACCAGCTGATGGAAGACGTGGCCATCAGCCTGACGGCCTACTACAAGGACATGTACGACCTGATGGGGAACAGGCCCATTCTGGCGGTGCCGTTCAACTACATTCACCGCGACAACTACGATTTTGCCAACGCCAAAGGTGTGGAGTTTGTGCTCCGCAAACGCTTGTCGAATTACTTCCGCACCGAGGCCAACTTCAGCTACTGGAAGCGCGACCGCCAGATCGTGCCAAGCTTTTCCCAGATCGCGCAGGGCGAGATCGATCCGCGCACCGGGAAGCTCTACCCGCGGCGCTTCCGGTTGAAAGGCATGTACCACTACCGGGGCAACTGGCAACTGGACATCGTGTTCCCCAAGAACTTTGGCCCCGTTCTGTTTGGTTTCTACCCGCTTCAGAACAGCTACGCCAGCTTCATCACGACCATCCGGTCGGGAAACTACTACACGCGCACCGATTCCCGAGGGGAGCCGGTTGGCGACTACTTTGCCGCTCAGATGCCCATGCGCCTGCAGACGGACATGGAAATCAACAAAGATTTCCTGCTGGGTGGCGTCCGGCTCTCGGTTTTCGCGAGGGTGATCAACCTTTTCGGGCGCCAGAACATCCTGGGCCTGTACACGCGCACGGGCCGACCGGACGACACGGGTAAGATCATCAACGAGTCCAACTTCCGGGATGGCATTTCCCGCTGGAAAGACAAAGCCGCGGGCATCGAGAATCCGAACTGGAAGTGGGAGTACGTGAAAGACCTGGACGGCGACGAGCACATCTCGGCGCACGAGGAGTACCTGGCCTACAAAGCTGCCTACAAATTTCTGACGACCAATCCGAGCTTCTACGGGGCAGCGAGGCAGATTCACTTAGGTGTTCGCATCCAGCTCTGAGGTGCAATTCCAGGTTCGGTTGATGATGCCGTTCGTCAGTGACTGGCGAATGGATCCCGGAAATGGACGACGATGGCTACGGAGGTTACGATGTCAAGAATCTGGACTGTTTGGAAGCGCACCTTCCTGCCGCTGACGTTGGTGTTGGCCTTCGGGGCGACACTGGCCACTACCGCGTTGGGAAATGTGGCGCCCAAGTACCGGCGCAGTCTCAGGAAGGTGAGCTCTGATCAAAAGAACGAGTTCGCAAAGCGGTCCCACGACGTGGGGCGCTTCAAGCTGCCGATCTCGAACTACGGTGTGCACGGGCAGCACGAGACCGCTGTTGGCTCCGGTGGGGAGTGGCCCAACGGTTCGCGAGACTACTACATCTTTGGCGCGGGCATCTGGATCGCCGGCAAGGTGCCGGGAGATCCGGAGGGGCGCGTGGCCGTCGGGTACAACCCGAACAGCGCCGCTTTCGAAATGTACCCGGGCACGTTGCCGAATAATGACGGCGAAGTGGGCCCGATGGAAATCCTCTACATGAGCACCGACGGAGAGGATTACGCCAACTGGCCGCTTCGGAATCCGGACGGCACGCCCAAGATCGTTTCGGTGCAGGACAGCTGGGCGACCTACAACGACATGAACCCGGCCTGGACGTTTTCCACGGAAAAACCGCTGGGCGTGCAGGTCATCCAGCGCGGTTACGCCTGGAACTACACCACGAACCAGGACATCGTTTTCCTGGAGTTCAACATCATCAACATCACGAATGACCCGCTTTACCCGGATGCGGCTGCGAAGTTCGACCCCTCCACACCCGCGCCGCCACCGAACACCACGCTGGTGGACATGTACATCGGTCCGGGCGTGGATCCCGACATCGGCCGGGCCACGGACGACATGCTCGATTTTGACCCGTCGCGGAACCTGGGCATTGCCTGGGACTTCGACGGCAAAGAGGCGAACTTCGACCTGGACCTGGACGGGGACGGCGAAATTGGCGACACCGGGGTTCTGGGCTACGATTTCCTGGAGAGCCCGATTGCCGATCGCGACGTGGACGTGAACGGCGACGGTGTGGTGAATGACGACAGCGTGAATTTCGGCACTGAGGACAAGCCGATCTGGGTGAAGGACGTGCACAAGGGCGAGCAGCTCGGTCTGACGGCATTCAAGATCTTCGTGCTGCAAATTGACCCGCGCACGGACCAGGAACGCTACGACCTGATGGCCGGCTACGACTACCGGACCATGATCCCCGGCGGCGATTCTGTGTACGTGCCCTTCGACGTGGACACCGCGCCGGAAGACAAGCGATTCATCCAGTGCACGGGTCCGTTCAACCTGGCTCCTGGCGACACGGCCCGCACGGTAGTGGCGATCATGGTGGGCGCCAACATGGACGACCTGAAGCGCCTTTCGGACGTGGCGCAGGCCATTTACGACAACGGCTACTTCCTGCCGCGGCCGCCGATTGCGCCGAATCTGAAGGCCATCGAGGGCGATCGCATGGTGACGCTGATTTGGGACGACTCTCCCGAGACGGCTGAAGATCCTTTTGCTGAGGTGGCTCTGGATCCGAACTCCGTTTTCTACGATCCGAACTACGTGGCTCAGGATTTCCAGGGCTACCGCGTTTACCGGAGTCTCACCGGGGTGCCGGGCTCGTGGACCATGCTGGCCCAGTACGACAAGAAGGACGGCGTGACGGCTCGGATCGACACCGTGATTGAGCAGGGCCTCAAGATTCCGGTGCGAATCGAGCTGGGTACTGACACCGGGCTGCAGCACCACTACGTGGACACCGACGTCAAGAACGGCGTTGCGTACTACTACTCGGTCACTTCCTACGATTACCAGCCGGTGAGCACACCGGTCACGCTCGAGAGCGCCACGGTGAACGCTCTTGTGGCTGTGCCTCGGGCGGAGCAAGCGGGCTACCGTTCGCCGCAGGTTGAGGTCGAGCGTTGCGGCGGCATTTCGGATGGCGGCGTGGAGGTGAAAATCATCGACCCCGTGGCTGTCACCGGGCACGACTACCAGATTACCTTCACGGACTCGATGCTGGAGCCCATCGACCCGCTGAAACTGGGCAGCAAGAAGTTCTGGCACGTGAAAGACGTCCAGACCGGCGAGTACGTGATCAAGAATCGCAACTACTTCAATTCCTGGGGCATCGGTGGAGACGAAGCCCTGCCGGTCGACGGTTTGATTTACAAGATCCTGGATGTGGAAAAGCAGATCACCAGCCTCACCAAGGTGTTTGGTAAAGATGCCGGCAAGACTCTCGGCATTCTGCCTTACTACGGTGGGCGGAATGTGAAGGCCAACAAGGATTACCGTGACTTCGAGTTCCGCTACACGGGTTTCACCAATGAGGCCGGTGACACGGTGAATTACGGCATTCAAATTCAGTCGCTGGGTCTCACCAACCCGGTGAAGAAACCGTGTCCGTACGAGCTTTGGGACATCGGTGTGTTCACGGATGAAGACGGCGACGGCAGGGACGACAATCCGGACGACGACGTCCGTCTGTGGCCGCTGTTCACGAAGATCGGAAACTTCCACTTCATCCTGGACAGCAACAGCCCGGGCACGCACTACGACGAGGACTTTTTCTCCGTGGCGGCCCACGATCCGAACAACACGGAGTACTGGCGGCTCAACATGCGCGATCCGAAGTCGCGCTACGACTGGGACTACCAGATCGCCGGCATGCCAGTGAGCCCAGAAGACACCTCCTGGGCCGTTGGCGACGTCTGGCGCGTTGTCAACACGGTGCCAATCGTGCCTGGCCCGGATGGCGATTGCTTCCTGGTCAAAACGCAGCAAATTCAGGTGGTGAAGGCTGCGGATGAACTCAAGGCCATCAAGGTGGTGCCCAATCCGTTCATCATTGCGGACGACTTCATGCGCGACCCGGCCTTCCCGGAGGTGCACTTCACGCATCTGCCTGCGAAGTGCACGATTCGCATCTTCAACACGGCTGGCGATCTGATCCAGACGTTGCACCACGACCAGCCGGGCATCGACAGCGACGGTTACGAGCCCTGGAATCTGCTTAGCAAGAACGACCAGCTCGTGGCCAGCGGCGTGTACATTTTCCACGTCGAAGCGCCGGGCTACGGCGAGTTCGTAGGCAAGTTTGCGGTGATCGTTCGCTGACGAGCCCTCGGCGGCCGATTTAGAGAACGTCTTCGAGGAGTCAACGATTGTTCGGAGGACGACAATGAGAACGCTGAAGTGGAGCACTGTGGTCGCTGTTGTGCTTGGCCTTGTGCTGGCCGGAAGTGCTCAGGCTCAGTTTACGAAGGTTGGTCAGGCCGGAGCGACATTCTTGAAGATTGAAACGGGTGCACGCGCGAACGCGATGGGTGGTGCTCAGGTGGCGGCAGTTCGCGACGCCAGTGCTCTGTACTGGAACCCGGCAGGCATCGGCTTTCTCGCCAGGACGTCGGTGCATTTCAGCCACAACCAGTGGATTGGTGGGCTGCAGCACAACTTCTTCGCGGTAGCAGTGCCGATGCCGGGTGTCGGGGCTGTAGGTTTTGCTTTGACCAGCATGCTCTACGGCGACATGGACGTGACAACCGTGGAGCAGCCGGACGGCACGGGTGAGACATTTGGGGCCAGCGATTTCGCGCTGACTCTGGCCTTTGCCCGTCAGATGACCGACAACTTCACCGTCGGCATCGCGGTGAAATACGTACGCCAGAAGATCTGGGACATGACCGCCAGCGGCCTGGCCTGGGACATCGGGACTGACTTTCGGACGCCATTTCGTGGATTGCATTTCGGCGCCAGCATCACCAATTTTGGTCAGAACCTGGTTTTCCGCGGCCAGCAGTTGTTGATCAAACAAAAAGAGTACACGAACATCACCACGGTGGCCATGTACCAGGCCGAGAGCTACCAGCTTCCGTTGCAATTCAAACTTGGCATTGCTTACGATGCCCTGCAAAGCGACGTGAATTCACTGGTTCTGTGTGTGGATGGAGTGCACCCGAACGACAATCTGGAGTACGTGAATCTTGGCGCCGAGTACGGTTGGAAGAACATGGTGTTCCTGCGTGCGGGCTACAAGGTGAACACGGACATTCAGGGTCTGTCGTTCGGTGGCGGCTTGAATTTCAACGCCGGTGGGATCGAGGCGTCGCTCGATTATGCCTACTCGAAGATGATGTACTTCGACAACGTGCAACGGTTTTCCATCGGTTTCATGTTCTGACCAGGCGAGTAAACTTTGTGCGTACCGCAGTGCGGTCAAGCGAAAAAGCCCTTGACAAGCATGCGGGAAAGACTTAAATTATGTCGCATCGGTGTAAAATTGACAAAGTGCGTCCAGCAATTCAGGACACCCGGAAGGAGGTGATGCCCTTTCGTCCCTGCTCAGACATGCGCACTGGGGTTGCACATGGCTGGGTGATACCAAGGGGGCTCCTAAAGGGATGAAGCAGTTGTGGCTAAGGTGCGGTTAACAAAAGAGGAGGGACGAGAATGCACAGACGGTTAGTGGCAGCTCTCGTCGCAGTGGCGGTGCTTGGCTTTGCGGTCATGGCCGTCGCTGCCAGTGGGAAGTACGGAATTCTTGTGCCGTCCCGTGCGGGCGACAAGAGCGAAGTGATCTACCTGACCCCGGGTGAAGCCGCTGCACTGCAGGGCGCCCCGAAGAGCCTGTCGAAGATTTCCGGTACGACGGGCATCATTGACACGATCTACACTGACAAGGCCAACCCCCGCAACGTGAACTTCGGTTTCGCCAGTAACGACACGTTTGCGGCCTACTTCAAACCCCCGGCAGCCTGCATCATCAAGGCGGTGGGTTTCAATGGACACAGCTGGGGTAGCTCGCCGCTGAGCGATGGTGTTAGCGTGAGCATTCGCAAGGCTCTTGGCTACCACGTGAACACCCCGCCGGACAGCGTGGATGGTGATGGCTGGCTCGGTTACTGGGATGAGAACGGCAACTGGGTGCACTCCTCGTTCATGCCGACTCCGCCGGTGGGCGAGATGATCTGGGGTGACCTCCCCTGGACCATCGATGAGAACGCCATCGAAGAAGTGCCGATGTACTACATCACCGAGCCGGATGTCGGTGAGCAGGACTACTTCGTAATCCTGGTTCCGTACGGTGGTCCTGAGGGTGCTTACATCGGTTTCGATTCCGGTGATGTGGGCTCCAACTACTACGCTCGTGGTTTGAAGTACTACCAGGGCTCTGGTACTTCCGGCCGTCCGGGTTGGCACGTGCGCCACTACGGCTGGTGGACCTACTGTATCGTTGAGTTCTACGCCAACACGCCACCGTCGATTGTGGGCCCGAGCCAGATCGTGAGCACCTACGATCCCAACAAGGAGTTCAAGGCTACGGCCACGATTACGGACATCGATGCTTCCGATCCCAACAAAGCTGGTGTTGCTGAGGCGTACATCGTCTGGACCACCGGCGCTGGCGTTGATTCCGCCGCGATGACCAACGTGGAAGGTGACAAGTGGGAAGGCGTCATCACCGGCGTAAGCGCGGGCGACACGGTGACCTACTGGATCGGTGCCAAGGACAAAGGCGATCCTCCTCTCTACGCGAAGAGCTCCACGCGTACGTTCGTGATTGGCCAGCGCAATCCGCAGGCGGATCTGCTGGTTGTTTTCCAGGGCCCGCTCAATCCTGGCTACTACACGGACATGCTGGATGAGAATGGCTACGTCTACGACGTCTGGAACATCGCCAGTACTTACGGCATCGATGCTTCGGTGACCACGGCTGGCTACAGCTCGATCGTGCTGACCGGTTGGGGCTGCAACACCATCCCGACGCGCGGCTACGAGGGCAATGCGTACGCCGAGTTCCTCCAGGCCGGAGGCAATCTGTTCCTCAGCGACATGGACTACTTCTACACCAATGCCGAGCCTGGCAATCGTGACACCACCTTCACGGCTGGCGATTTCGCTTACGACTTCTTTGGTCTGGCAGGTGGCGTGAGCGACCCGACGGATGCCGACGGCAACGCCAATCTGGACTCGCTGTTCACGGGTGTGGAAGGCGATCCGATCTCGGGTGATTGGGCCACGACGCCGATCGCCATTACCTGGTTCGGTGCTACGAACCATCGGAGCTGGAACTGGACCGACTACGTGACCGCTGGCAACGGCACGGCAATCTTCAAGGCCGAGAGCGGCCACGATGTCGCTGTTCGCTACGACAACGGCTTCAAGACCGTGTTCCTGGCCTTCAACGCGGACGCGGTGTCTGACACCACCGGTGGCGAGGTCAAGCGTGGCGCCGACTTCGACAAGCTGATGAGCAATGTCTACGCCTGGTTTGGTACCCAGAAGAGCACGGGTGTGGCTGAGCAGAGCGGTCAGGTTCCGACCAGCTACAGCTTGAGCCAGAACTACCCGAATCCGTTCAACCCGACCACGACGATCGAGTTCAGCCTGGCCAAGGCCAGCAAGGTCCAGTTGAGCGTGTACAACATGCTGGGTCAGAAGGTGGCCACCCTGGTGAACGGCCACAGGAACGCTGGTCACTACAAAGTGACGTTTGACGCCAGCGACCTGCCCAGCGGTGTGTACTTCTACAAACTGGTGGCGGGCGACTACCAGGCCATCCACAAGATGGTGCTGACGAAGTAAGTCGGACATACCCGTCAGAGGAAGTCAAACGCCGTCGCTGGCGCCTTGCTGGCGACGGCGTTTTTGTCTGAGTCGTGCTTTTCCCCGTTCTCGGCACCGTTCAGACGGTCAGGGCCCTCCGTTTCTTCTCCCCCGCAAATCCCGGTTTCACCTTGACTTTTACCCGGCTTTTTGCTAAAATAGCCTGCTCGAAGTGTGGCTCGCTGGGGACACTGGGGAACAAAAGGCGAGGTGAACATGGCGAAAAAGTACCAGAACTTCATCAACGGTCAGTGGGTCGACGCCAGGAGTGGGGAGACTTTCGAAAATCGAAACCCGGCCAATTGGGACGAGATCGTTGGCATTTTCCCAAAGTCGGGTAAAGAGGACGTGGACGCAGCAGTGGCTGCGGCGCGGAAGGCTTTTGACAAGTGGAAAGCTGTACCCGCCCCTCAGCGCGGCGAGATCATGAAGCGCGCCGGGGATTTGCTTGTTGAGCGCAAGGAAGAAATCGCCCGTTTGATGACTCGCGAGATGGGCAAGATCCTCGTCGAGACGCGTGGTGACGTGCAGGAAGGCATCGACACGGCCTACTACGCTTTTGGCGAGGGGCGGCGCATGTTCGGCCGCACGGTGCCGTCGGAGCTCCCGAACAAGTTCAACATGACCACCAGGATTCCGATCGGGGTGGCCGGAATCATCACGCCGTGGAACTTCCCCATGGCCATTCCGACCTGGAAGATCTTCCCGGCCCTGACTTGTGGGGACACGGTGGTCTTCAAGCCGGCGAGCGACACACCTGCCACAGCCACGGTGTTTGTGGAAATTCTGCTCGAAGCTGGTGTGATGCCCGAGGCGATCAACCTGGTGCACGGTGGCGGTTCCACGGTGGGCATGGCCATCGTGACGCACCCCGACGTGAACATGATCAGCTTCACCGGATCGTCGGCGGTGGGCAAGGTGATCAACGCCGCTGCCGGGAAAGACCTGAAGCGCGTGAGCCTGGAACTCGGCGGCAAGAACGCGCAGATCGTGATGGACGACGCCAATCTGGAGCTGGCCCTCGAAGGCGTGCTCTGGGGAGCGTTCGGTACGACGGGACAGCGCTGCACTGCGACCAGCCGGCTTATCCTGCACGAGAAGGTCTACGACAAATTCCTCGACATGCTGGTGGAGCGGGCCAGCAAGATCAAGATCGGCAACGGCCTGGACGAGTCCGTGGAAATGGGCCCGGTCATCAACGAGAGTCAGCGCGAAATCATTCACAACTACGTGAAGATCGGGCTGGAAGAAGGCGCGACCTTAGTACTCGGCGGCGACGTGTACGAGGAAGGCGAGTGTGCCAAGGGTTGGTTTTACCAGCCGACCATCTTTGTGGATGTAAAGCCGAACATGCGGATCGCGCAGGAGGAGATCTTTGGCCCGGTTCTGAGTGTGCTGAAGGTCAGCGACCTGGACGAGGCCATCAAGGTGCTGAACGGCACGAAGTACGGGCTGTCGTCTTCGATCTACACGCAGGACGTGAACGCGGCCTTCAAGGCCATGCGCGACATCGAAGCGGGCATTACGTACATCAACGGGCCGACCATCGGTGCCGAGTGCCACATGCCCTTCGGCGGTGTAAAGGAGACCGGCAACGGGCACCGCGAGGGTGGCTGGTCCGCGTACGACTTCTTCAGCGAAGTAAAGACGATTTACGTGGACTACTCTGGTCGGCTGCAGCGGGCCCAAATCGACAATCGCTGAGCCGGCTGAACAGGTTCGCAATTTGGAGCACTGAACCCGGCTGGGGCCTTGGCCCCGGATGCGGGTTCGTAGCAACGCCTACTGAGATTGACTGCGGTGAGGCCACGCTGGATTTCCGGCGTGGCCTCTACGTGATGCGCAGACGAGAACAAACTGGGGCTCTGGGCCGGTTGGTTCGGGGCGCCCGTTCAAGAAAAGCGGAGGTCCGGATGGAGGAAATTCGGCCCGACCAGGTGCACGCCATCCTCCGCAAGCACATGCTTGTGGACGGTTTCGACATGGTGCTGGACCTGGATCGGAGCAAAGGCTCGTACATTGTCGATGCGCTGACGGGGAAGAAGTACCTCGACTTTTTCACTTTCTTTGCGACAGCTCCGGTCGGGCACAATCACCCCAAGCTGAAAACGCCCGACATGCGCAAGAAGCTGCTGCGCGCGGCCGTGAACAAGCCTTCGAACTCGGACTTCTACACCGTCGAAATGGCCGAGTTCGTGGAAACATTTTCGCGCTACGCCATCCCGGATTACCTGCCTTACATGTTCCTGATCGACGGCGGCGCACTGGCGGTTGAGAATGCCCTGAAGGCTGCTTTCGACTGGAAGGTTCGCAAGAATTTTGAGAAGGGCTACACCGAAGAAAAGGGCCACAAGGTCATCCACTTTCGCGAAGCCTTCCACGGTCGCTCCGGTTACACGCTGTCGCTCACGAACACGAGCGATCCGCGCAAGTACCAGTACTTCCCGAAGTTCAACTGGCCGCGTGTTTTGAATCCGAAAATCACCTTTCCTCTGAACGAAGAGAACCTGGCGAAGGTGAAAGAAGCAGAGGAGGTGAGCCTCCGGCAAATCCGCCAGGCGATTTCGCAGGATCCGGACGACATTGCGGCGCTGATCATCGAGCCGATTCAGGGCGAAGGCGGCGACAACCACTTTCGGCCGGAGTTTTTCAAGGCGCTGCGGCAAATCTGCGACGAGCACGAAATCCTGCTGATCTTCGACGAGGTGCAGACCGGTGTGGGACTGACCGGGCGAATGTGGGCACACGAGCACTTCGGTGTGAAGCCCGACATCATGGCCTTCGGCAAGAAGACGCAGGTGTGCGGTATCCTTGCAGGGCGGCGACTGGATGAGGTGAAGGGGCATGTGTTCCAGGAGTCGAGCCGAATCAACTCCACCTGGGGCGGCAACCTGGTGGACATGGTCCGTTTCACCCGCATCCTCGAGATCATCGACGAGGAGAATCTGGTCGAAAATGCCGCCAAGGTTGGCGACTACTTGCTGAACGAGCTGATCGAGATGGCCGGGGAAACGGATGGCCAGATGACGAACGTCCGCGGACGCGGCCTCTTCATCGCGTTCGATTTGCCGACAACGGAGCTTCGGAACACGTTCCTCGAAAAGTCGCTCAAGAACGGGCTGATCATCCTGGCCAGCGGCGACCGTTCCGTGCGCTTCCGGCCGCCTCTGAACCTGAGCATGCAGGAAGCGAACAAAGGGCTGGAGATCATTCGCAAGACGCTTCGTTCGGTTCTCCCAAAGCGTGCTCCGGCAAAAGAGCAAAGTCCCAACGACACACGGTACAAGCTGTAACCCGTCGGAGCTCGACGGTGTGGGATGTTGTTCCCGACGTACCCACACGCGTAGCGAGCAGGTGAAGAAACGCTCCGGCGGATGCTTTCGCGGTCTCGAGCCCGTGAATGTGCGCCGAGTCGGTCCCAGATCGGCGGGACGACATGCGCTGCTGCCCAGGAGGGCGGTAAAGCGTGCCCGGCAGCGCGAGTGGCAGGCGCTCGTTTCGGCCGGGGGACCGCAGCGAGGCGCGAAAACGCGGTGTTGTGA
>JAADFT010000519.1 GCA_013152765.1 Calditrichota bacterium
CCAATCTACGCAGTTTTTCTCGTCCTGCTGGTTCTGCTGTTGTTCGTGGGCCGAGGTCCTGGCGTGGCTCGCTGGATCCCGCTCGGACCGCTTCACCTGCAGCCGTCGGAGCTGGCCAAAGTTGGACTGATTCTGGCTCTGGCACGCTACCTCACCGAGCACAAACGGGACCTGCAACGACCGACCGAGGTGGCGCTGGCCTTCGCGTTGGCGCTGGTGCCCATGGCCCTGGTTGCCAAACAACCGAACCTGGGGACTTCGCTGGTTTTCGGTGCGCTGTCCATCCCCATGCTTTTCTGGGCCGGGTTGCCTCTGTTCTCGCTGTTCGTCATTCTGTCGCCGTTCGTGAGTTTCCTGGCATCTTTTCACCTCGTGGCGTTTCTGGTCGTGATGGGCCTGGTGATCACGGTGCTGTTGCTTGCCCGGGCCGGGCTGCGTCTTTCCGTGTTTGTTGTACTGGCCAACCTGAGCATGGCAGCCCTGGCGCCCGTGCTTTGGAACCACCTGCACGAGTACCAGCAGCAGCGCATCCTCACATTTCTGGGCCTGCGCGAGGACCCGACCGGGATGGGCTACCAGGTGATTCAATCCAAGGTAGCCGTCGGTTCGGGCGGACTCTTCGGCAAGGGGCTGCTGCACGGAACCCAAACCCACCTGAAGTTCCTCCCGGCTCAGCACACGGACTTCATTTTCTCCGTGATCGGCGAGGAGTTGGGGTTCATCGGCGCGAGCCTCGCCCTTTTGTTGTTCCTGATTTTGATCATGCGGTGTTTGCGGGTTGCGTCCGCGGCCCGGAACCGTTTCAACAGTCTGGTCGTTGTGGGGGTGGTCGCCGTCATCACATTCCATGTGTTCGTGAACGTGGGCATGGTGCTCGGCATGATGCCGGTTGCCGGGTTACCCCTGCCGTTCATGAGCTACGGCGGGAGTTTCCTGCTGAGTTGCTTGGTGATGATGGGGCTGGTCGTCAATGTCTCGATGCGGTGGGACGAGTACTAAACTCGAGACGTTTCGGTGGGATGAGAGCCGGGCGTCCCGGTCTGTGAGGAGGTAACGTGCACCCTGTTCTGTTTCGCATTGGCAGGTTTGAACTGCACAGCTACGGCCTCATGCTGGCCATCTCGTTTGTGGTCGGCATCTGGCTGTCCATGAAGCGCGCGCAGAAGGTCGGGATCAATCCCAACCACATCATGGACCTCTCCGTGGTGATTATCATCAGCTCGATCATCGGCGCGCGCGGGCTCTACGTGATCTTCCACCTGGACGAATTCCGTGGCCACTGGATCGACACGTTCAGCCCCATCCAGAGCAACGGTGAGATCGGTCTGGCGGGCCTGACGCTGCTGGGTGGCGTGGTGCTGGCCATCGCCGCTTCGCTGGTTTACCTCTGGTGGCGCCGGATGCCGATCCTGAAAACCGCTGACGTGGTGATTCCCGCCTTCGCTCTCGGCATTTTTTTCACGCGGATTGGCTGTTTCCTGAACGGCTGCTGCTTTGGGCAC
Organism: Calditrichota bacterium; assembly: GCA_013152765.1. Lineage (GTDB taxonomy): Bacteria > Zhuqueibacterota > Zhuqueibacteria > Oleimicrobiales > Geothermoviventaceae > Geothermovivens. Next base: position 1,503 of record JAADFT010000519.1, read on the forward strand.
GCATGCTCGGGTCCCCTGTGTGTCGTGTTCCCGCCGAACAGTCCCGCCGGAGCCACGTACCCCGGTACGCACATTCACCCGACGCAGCTTTACTCTTCGGCCTACGGTCTGCTGATTTTCGTCATTCTGATGTGGCTGGATCGAAGCCGTTTGACGGCTACGTGTTTTTCTGGGGGCTGGTTCTGTACGGAATTGCGCGCTTCCTGATCGATTTTCTACGCTACTACGAACCCAGCATGATCGCCCTGCGCGTGGCGGGGGCGCCAATCACGGTTAACCAGTTAATCAGCCTTGGCATGATCGTCACCGGTGCTGCTCTGCTGATCTGGAAAGGTCGCCAGGCCAAAGCTGGGCAGACGTAGCGCGCTTGCTTGCGCGGTCGGCGACGGGCCACGGCGAAAAGCGCTGAAACGTTGTTCCACGCAAGGCGTCGGCTACTCGCGACTGAACTCGGGAACAGCAGGGATCGGCACGTTGTGGGAAAAACGTGACAGCGGCTACATTTGGTTGGTTTTCGGGAAAATGCCCTTGACATTTTAGGTCGATTTGGATACATTTTTCCAAGTTTGGAAGGTGGGGTGGGTTTGGTGGCGTGTGGCGTTACGGATTTGCGCCAGAAAGGAGCCAAGATGGCACGGAAGCTGTTTGTCGCGTTGGTTGTGTGGTGTGTTGCTGGGTCGGCAGCAGCTCAATCGTTGGCGCCACCGGGGTGGCTGACCCTTGAAGCGGGGGGCTTTCGGCTGGAGGGGGACCAGCGTGCACCTGACTTCGGTCCTCATGCCGCATTCGGTCTGGGCTACAACGTTACCCCCTATTTCTCGATTTTCCTCCGTACGGGTGCCGGATTTGCTGGCGGCCAAAACCCGAACGTCAAGGCCTGGCAGCGAACCCTCTACGCTCCTGTGCGGATGGAATTCCGGATCAATTTCTTGCCGCTCGGGCGGATCAACCCGTTTGTTTCGGCAAGCGGCGGATTCTTCTACTGGGATGCGCGCGACGCAGAAGGCAACACGATTTCGCTTGGTGAGTCTGGATCCGCTCAGAAAGGCATGAACAGCTTTGTCGGTACGGGTGCCGGCATCAGCCTGCGGCTCGGCGCGCGCAGCTCCCTCGACATCGGCTTTCGCTACGACTACACGTTCACCGACAGGCTGGATGTGCGGCCGACCGGCAACGAGAACGACCAGCCCATCACCGGGTTCGTTGGATTCAGCTTCAGGTTTGGCCAGAACTTCGTCGACGACCCGGACGACGACGGTGTGCCGAACAGTTTCGACCTGGCGCCCACCGTTCCCGAAGATCCGGATGGCTACCTGGACCACGACGGAAAACCCGAGCCTGGACCGGGCGATCTTTCCGTCTTCGACGAATCGGTGCCCGTGAGCCAGGACACCGTGGCTCCAATTGTGATTCACCATCCGCCGCACGTGGTGGAGAGTGGCCACACTGTCCATCTGGCAGCCGACGTGTACGAAAACAGCCAGCTCAAGGTCGTGGCCCTGATCTACCGCCGGATTGGGCTGAAGAAGTGGGAAGTGAAGCGGATGCGGCCGGTGAGCGGCAGACTGTACGAGGACACAATTCCGGGTTTTGATCTCGTTGTCCCGGGAGTTGAATATTCGATCGTTGCAGTAGATCAGGCGTTGTCAGGGGTGGGTTACAGTGGTTTGCCGAACCGCCCGAACGTGATCCGGGTGATTGAGCACGGTCCAACCTGGCGGTTCCTCGGCGGTGTGTTCGGCACCATCGGCATGGGCACTGTGGGGTACTTGCTCTGGCACAAACAACAACCGTAACGAGAAAGGGAGGGGACGTTATGGCCCTCGTGAAATCGCGATTCCTGGTTGCGATGACTGGTGCGCTGTTCCTAGGCGGGTTGTTTTTCGGGTGCGCGGGCACACGCCAGGAACAGCCTGCTGGGAGCGAAGCAAGCGCGGAATCCGTTCTGGGCGTTGGCCAGGAGAATCAGCAGGCCGGGTCGACCCAGGGCGAGGAAGACGTGCTGAAGCTGCTCGGCATCAGTGAGGAGAAGAAGCCGGAGGAGACGACCAAAGAGGTTGTCCAGAAAAGCGAGGTCGAGAAGCTCCAGGAACAGCTGATGGAGCTCAAGAAATCTCTGAAGCAGAAGGAGGCGCAAATTGCCGACCTGAAGGCAAAGCTGGCTGCTAAGGAAAAAGAAATCAGCCAGCTCAAGAGTGCGAAGCCCGCTACTCTGGCGACTTCGGTTACGCCGATGGGTAAGCCACACCCGCCTTCTCCGGAGTTCAAGGTTCGCTACCAGGATGCCCTGGCCGAGTACCGGGCTCGCAACTACGAAACGGCTCTGAAGCTCTTCCAGCAGCTTCTGGCTACGGATCCGAACAACACCCTTTCCGACAACTGCCAGTACTGGATTGGCGAGTGCTACTACGGAATGGGCAAGTACGACCAGGCGCTGGTGGAGTTCGAAAAGGTTTTTGCTTTCCCCGAGACAAACAAAGCGGCTGATGCCCAGCTGAAGATTGCTTACTGTTACTACCGCTTGGGCGACCGCGAAAGAGCGCGGCAGGAATTGCAACGCTTCCTCGACAACTACCCGGACAGCGAGTACGTCCCCAAAGCGCAGGCTTTGCTGTCCCAGCTTTAGCCACTGGCACAGTCCTTGCAATCTCCGAAAATGGGGTGACGTTGCGGCACCCCATTTTCTGTTTTGAACTGGGTCACATTTTCCGTATATTTGAGGCTGCGAGGCGACCAGAGGAACAATTTCGAGGGAGGCGATGCCTGAACTCCGCAAGGACCCAGTGATCGGTCGCTGGGTCATTATTTCGTCCGAACGCGGCAAAAGACCTCACGACTGGGCACGAGAACCGGAGCAAAAACGCGGCGGATTTTGCCCCTTTTGCCCCGGAAACGAAGATAAAACCCCTCCCGAAGTGCTGGCCATCCGTCCCGATGGATCTCCCCCAAACACTCCCGGCTGGATTCTGCGCGTTGTACCGAACAAATTCCCTGCCTTGCAGATCGAAGGCGACCTGAATCGCCGCGGCGAGGGCATCTACGACATGATGAACGGCGTTGGTGCCCACGAGGTGATCATCGAGACGACCAGCCACGACCTCGACCTCGCCGACCTGGATGAGGAGCAGATTTACCGCGTCCTCTGGGCCTTCAAGGAGCGGATGCTCGATCTCAAGAACGACAAGCGGTTCCGTTACATTCTGGCTTTCAAGAACCACGGTCAGGCGGCGGGGGCTTCGCTTGAGCACTCGCATTCGCAGCTCATTGCCATGCCCATCGTGCCGAAACGGGTGCAGGAAGAGATCGAGGGGAGCCGCCGTTACTACGACTACAAAGAGCGCTGCATTTTTTGCGACATTGTGCGCCAGGAAATTTTGACCGAAAAGCGCATCGTGGCCGAACACGACAAGTACCTCGTCTTCGAGCCATTCGCGCCGCGGTTTCCGTTCGAGACCTGGCTTCTCCCGAAGGAACACTTTTCGCATTTCGAGCGGATGCCCGAAGAAGAACACCGCGCGCTGGCGGCGGCCCTTAAAGAAGCGCTTGTGCGCATCAACAAAACACTGGACCGGCCGCCTTACAATTTCATCATTCACTCGTCTCCAATTCAGGAAGCGGATTACCCCGAGTACCACTGGCACATTGAGATCATTCCCAAGCTGACGAAAGTGGCGGGTTTTGAGTGGGGATCTGGGTTTTACATCAACACGACGCCGCCCGAGGACGCTGCTCGCTACTTGCGCGAAGTGACGCTCTGACATTCGTAGAAGCTCGGCGTTGAGTGCCAAGGGGCTGGGTTGTTGGCCAAACGCGAGAGGCAAAGATGAAGGGTCCTTACAACGTCCTGTACGTGAGTTCCGAAGTGGCGCCGTTCGCGAAAACCGGGGGGTTGGCAGACGTGGCCGGGGCGCTCCCCAAGGCGATCAAAGAGCTCGGGCACGACATCCGCGTGATGATGCCGAAGTACGGTTTCATCAGCGACCGCAAGTACACGCTGCGCGAGGTGATTCGCCTGAAAGATGTGCACGTGCCCCTCGGCGATCGAGAGTACACGATCAGCGCCAAGTCCGCTTTCTTACCCGACTCCAAGGTTCAAATCTACTTCATCGAGTATCCACCGTACTTCGACCGTGAGTCTCCCTACGTGAATCCCAAAACCGGGAAGGACTGGGAAGACAACGCCGAGCGTTTTGCCCTGTTCTCCCGCGCTGTCCTGGAAGTGCTGCGCGTTTTGCACTGGCAGCCGGACGTGATTCACTGCAACGACTGGCAGACCGCTCTGATCCCGACCTACCTGAAGACGGTGCTGAAGGACGACACGTACTTTGCCAAGACTTCCACACTGCTGACCATTCACAACCTGGCTTACCAGGGGGTGTTTGATCCGAGCGTGCTCGAGGCCATTGGGTTGCCACAGGAGCTTTTCAGCCCGGGCGGCCCGGTGGAGTTCTACGGCAAAGTGAATTTCCTGAAAGCCGGAATTGTGTACGCGGACCTGCTGAACACCGTCAGCGAGCGCTACGCCCAGGAGATTCAAACACCGGAGTACGGTGCCGGGCTGGACGGCGTGCTTCGGGAGCGCGCCGACAGTCTTTACGGCATTCTGAACGGCGTCGACTACAGCGTTTGGAACCCGGAAACCGACGAGCTCATTCCGTACAACTACAGCGCTTCGGATCTGTCCGGGAAGTGGAAGGACAAGGAAGCGCTGCTGGAGCAGCTTGGTCTGCCTTACGACGAAAACGTGCCGGTCATTGGCATGATTTCGCGACTGGCCGATCAGAAGGGTTTCGACCTGCTCGCTGAGATCATCGACGACTTGATGGCCCTCGACATCCGCTTCGTGTTGCTGGGTACGGGCGATCCGAAGTACCACAAGATCTTCGAGAAGGTCGGCAAAAAGTACAAGACCAAGGCGTCGATCAATCTGCGTTTCGACAACCCGCTGGCTCACCTGATCGAGGCTGGCAGCGACATGTTCTTGATGCCGTCCCGGTACGAACCGTGTGGACTGAACCAGATCTACAGCCTGAAATACGGCACCATTCCCATCGTGCGTGCGACGGGCGGTTTGGCCGACACCATCAAGGATTTTGACCCGAGCACGGGCAAAGGAAATGGCTTCGTGTTCGAAAAGTACGAAGCAGGCGAGTTGCTTGCGACGATCAAGCGGGCGCTGGACGTCTACAAAGACAAGAAGACCTGGCTCAAGTTGATTCGGAATGCCATGGCGGAGGATTTCTCCTGGTCGGTGTCCGCCAAGAAGTACGTGGATCTCTACAGAAAGCTTGTCAGGCGTTGAGGGAGGGCTACCGGGTTTTCGGGGCATCGTGAGCGACTGAGGACGCCCTCGGATGGAAGGCATCAGCATCGATGTTAAGCGCGTGGGGGCGCGTGAAGATGTGGCACTGCTACAAATACGCGGCTTCATCGACACCACGACGGCGCCCGAGGTGCACCGTGTGCTGGCCAGCTTGCTGCGCGACGGCCTGGTGAACATCGTGGTGGACATGGCTGGTGTCGGCTACGTGAGCAGTGCCGGATGGGGTTCGTTCGTTGGCGAAATCCGGGACATTCGGGAAAAGGGGGGCGACCTTCGGATTGTACACATGGCCCCTGAGGTGAGCGAAGTCTTCGAGATGCTGGAATTCAACCGCATCATCCAGGCTTACGACCACCTGGAGGAGGCCATCGACGATTTCGACATTTCCCTGGGGCTGGACATCACGGCAGGTGTGACCCGTGAGATTTACCACGAAGCAACCCCGGGTGAAGCGCCGCAGCCCGAGATGGAAATGCCGGCTCCCGCTGCTCCGGCAGCAGGTCCGGCTGGCCGCGAGCTCAGCGAAGACTTGCTCCCCATTTCCGAAAAGATTCGCCGCATCGTGATCGAATTTCCGGTCGGGGGACTCTGGCACATCTGGAAGACCCTGCGCACGCCACGCTTCGGCAACACCAAGATCAACCTTTTCCGCCTCTACCGCATCCTCCGCGAGATGAATCTCGACACCAAAGAGAAACGTTTCCGCTTCTACAGATCCCGGTGATGCTCCGCCCTTTCCGCCTGCCACAGGGGATTTCCCGCTCCTTCAAGTGTTCAAAATCCGGCAGTAGCGACCTGTTCTCGTGGCACAGTACTTGCGCACCGAGCACCGGCGTGGCGCACAAGGACTGGTTTGACCGACCAAGGAGGGAATGGCTGTGTCGAGATTTCAATGGGTTAGCTCAGGTAAATTTCTTGCCACTCTGCTTCTGATTGTCGGCACTGTATCAGGTCCGGCCAGTGCGGCGGTACAGGACGATCCGGAGACCTACCCCGTGTTTGGTCCCGGCGACGGCGTCAAGATTCAGGTGTGGGAGAACTGGCAGGCCGGCACGGAGAGCAGCCTGATTCGACAGTTCAGCGGCGAATACGCCATCGACGGAAATGGCTACATTGTTCTGCCGATCGTCGGCAAAATGAAGGTCAGCGGTTACACCACCCAGGGATTGGAAGAAGCTCTGAAGGAGAAGCTTTCGGTCTACGCCAAAGAGCCGATTGTGATGGTGACACCGTTGATTCGCGTTACCCTGATGGGAGCCTTTCGCCGACCGGGCGCCTACCGGATTGCTCCGGACCGGTCGTTGTGGGAGCTGATCGAAAAGGCCGGCGGGGTTTCGGACGACTGCGAAATCGACAAGATGTGGGTGGAACGCGGTGGGCAGGTGGTCGTAAAAGGGTTGCTGAACGCTTTTGAGCGGGGCTACTCGCTTCAGGACATCGGTGTGCGCTCCGGTGATCTGATCAAGGCACCTTCGAGGCGCAAGATCAAATTCAAAGACATCATCCAGATTTCTTCCTGGATCACGTCCTACATCATCTTGTACTTCCAGATTCAGAGAGGGCGGTACTAAGACGCCAAGCGGGGTTTAAACGGACGGGAGGTTACGTTGGAAGGTTCGATGAACCAGGATTTCACGCCGGGCATGGAGGACCTGCTACTCGAGGACGAGCTCGGCGGCGAGGAAAAGATTGATTACGGGCGGTACCTGCGCGGCATCTGGCGGCGCAAGTGGCTGGTGCTGCTGATCACGATTCTGGTGGCCATTCCCTGGGGATGGCGTGTGAAGAATGAAGAGCCCATCTACGAGGCCATGAGCCTCATTCGGTTCAAAGAGTACGCCACCGAAACGAGTCGGCAGTTGAACCAGTCCCGGATCCGCGAACTCAAGAGCCGCACATTCGCCGAGGAGGTCGTGGCGAAACTCGGCCTCTCGCTGCGGTTGCCTGAGTCGCTGCGGGGAATGTACCGCACCGACATTTTCAAAGATTTTCACACCACGAAGAATCCGGTGCCGGGCCACTACGAACTGGTTTTCACGGACGACAACCGCTTTGAGCTGTACCGTGTGTACGAAAGAGGCCGGAAACTGCTCACGTCCGGCTCCATGTGGCAGGCGCTGAACGACTCGGTTTCCGTCAACGGCTTTACGTTCACGGTGAACCCGGATCTGAAGCCGCTGCCCGAGCGCATCCCGTTTGTGATCAAGCCGTTCATGAAGGCGGTGCGCTCTTTCCGCGCGCGCATCCGCGTGTGGACCAGCGACGACGGCGACCTGATGGCCATCAAGATGCAGGATCGTGACCCTCGCCTCGTGGCCAGCATGGTGAACAAGCTGTCGCAAATCTTCATCCAGGAAAGCATGACGCTGAAGCGGAGCAGCCTCAGCACGCGGAAAAAGCTGCTGAAAGAGCGAGTCGAAGCGGCCAAGGCGAAACTGGATGAATCGGAGCGGCGTCTGAAGGCCTTCAAAGAGAAACACATCATGGACCTGGACAAAGCCATGGAGAACCAGGTCCAGCAAAAGGTTGCGCTGGAAGAGCAGATTTCCCGCATGCAGCAGGAACGCGACGGTCTGGACCACCTGCTGAGGCAAACCGAGTCGTTGCCCGAGCTCAAAGGGGCGGATGTGCGAACCTCACGCTACGTTTACCACCAGGTGGCCAACTACGGTGGACTGAAGAACAATCCGTCCATGGCCATTTTGCGCCAGACCCTCGAAGACCAGGAAAAGCAGTACGCGGACCTGTTGACCAGGGTGTCGGAGGTGCACCCGGATGCCAAGGCGCTGCGGGCACAGATCGAGAAAACGCTGTCGGAAATCAAGGCTACCGCTGAGGACTACCTGCAGAAGCTTGAAATCTCCATTCGCCGCAAGAAGCAGGAACTGGCTCTGCTGAACGAGAAAATGCAGACCCTGCCGTCGGCGCAGCTTACGCTTTCGGAACTTGAGCGTGACCGGAAGGTCAACGAGGAGCTGTACCTGAACCTGCTGAACGAGTACAACAAGATCGACGTGCAGGAAGCGGCGGAGTCACAGGACGTGGACATCCTGGATCCGGCAATTGTGCCCGAGTACCCGGTGAACGCCAACAAGAAAAAACGCGCGTTGTTCGGACTGGTGTTCGGCTTCGTGCTCGGGATCGGTGTGGCTGGTTTGCTGGAGGCCCTGGACACCACGCTGCGGACCCCGGCCGACGTCAAGAAGCACCTGCGGCTGCCGGTGCTCGGTACGATTCCGAAGGTGGATTTTGACGATCTGTACGACTTTCAGGATGCCGAGAAGATCAAGCGCATCGACTACCAGCTTGTGACGCACGACTACAAGCCAACGCCGATTGGCGAGGCCTACCGGTCGCTGCGCACGAGCCTGATTTTCTCGAAATCCCGCGGCCGGATCCACAGCATCGTGCTTACCAGCACGGAGCCGGGCGACGGCAAGTCATTCACCGCGGCGAACCTGGCAATCATCATGGCCCAGCAGAAGCACACTACGCTGCTCGTGGACGCTGACCTCCGTCGCGGGGTGCTGCACAACACGTTCAACGTGACCAAGGAACCCGGCTTCACCAACTACCTGACTGGTACAGCGGTGTTGAACGACATCTTGAAAGAGACCCACATTCCGAATCTGCAAATCGTGACCTGCGGGCCGCTTCTGCCGAATCCAGCGGAATTACTCGGGTCTCTGCAGATGCGGCGTTTTCTGGACGAGGTGCGCCGCCGGTTTGATTTCATCATCTTCGACACGCCGCCACTGAACGCTGCCACCGACGCGGTGGTGCTGGGCACTCAGGTGGACGGTGTGGCCATCGTGATTCGCGCTGGCAAGACCAAACGCAACCACGCGAAGGCGAAACTGGAGTTGTTCGCCAACGTTCCGGCCACCATTCTCGGAGCCATTCTGAACGGGACAGGCGAGGACATGGGACACGAAGGCTACAGTTACTACCACTACTAAACCGGAACCGGGAGGAAACAGAAGAGATGCGGATTCTACTGACGGGTGGAGCTGGTTTCATCGGATCCCATCTGGCGGAGAAGCTGCTGGAACGAGGCGACCAGGTTGTGTGTCTGGACAATTTCAACGACTACTACGACCCGGCGGTGAAGCGGCGGAACATCGCCGGAATGCTGGAGCACCCCGCGTACACACTAGTGGAAGGGGATATTCTGGATGAGAAGCTTCTGACAGACGTTTTTGAGGCGAACACCTTCGACGCCATTGTTCACCTGGCGGCACGCGCGGGTGTGCGGCCGTCCATCCAGCAACCTTTGCTCTACGAGCAGGTGAATGTGCGGGGGACCCAATTGCTTCTGGAACAGGCCAGGGCCCACGAGGTCCCGAAATTCATCTTCGCGTCTTCTTCTTCAGTCTACGGGGCGAACAAGAAAGTGCCTTTTTCGGAAACGGATTTCGTGGACAACCCGGTGTCTCCCTACGCAGCGACCAAGAAAGCCGGGGAACTGATCTGCTACACGTACCACCACCTTTACGACATTTCGTGCAGTTGTCTCCGGTTCTTCACGGTGTACGGACCTCGTCAGCGACCGGACATGGCCATTCACAAGTTCACGCGTTTGATCGACGCCGGAGAACCGGTGCCCATGTTCGGCGATGGTTCTTCGCGTCGCGATTACACGTACATCGACGACGTGCTTCAGGGTGTGATTCAGTCCATCGACCGTTGCGAAGGGTACGAAATCTACAATCTGGGCGAATCGCAGACGATTGCTCTGCGTGATTTGATTTCAAAGCTCGAGACCCTTCTCGGCAAGAAAGCCAGGATCCAGAAGCTGCCGCCGCAACCCGGTGATGTGCCCATCACCTACGCCGACATTTCCAAAGCGCGCGAGAAGCTCGGCTACAACCCGCAATTTCCTCTGGATGAGGGCCTGGAGCGATTCGTGCGTTGGTTCAAGGAAGAGAAGAAAGCCAACTGAGCGTGCGCGTGGGAATCGGTTACGCTGATTGGCAACCTGAGGGCGGACAATCTGAGCGATGATCAGCGAGAAAGAGAGATTCCTGGCCAGCGTGATGCGGGTCGTGGACGGCTTCGTGCTCGTCCTGGCTTTTGGCCTGGCGTATTTCATCGACGAGTACATTCGAGCGTTTTTCGGCCTGGGCGAAAAAGCGTTCGCCATTGCACCGGACTGGCAGGGGCTTTACTACTTCACCACGAGAAATATCGGGCTCCTTGCTGCATTCGTTTTTTCCTGGTTGTTCCTGCTTTCCCTGCAGGGATTCTACATCAACTTCCGCACACGCCACCCACGGGAGATCCTTTTTACCCTTCTCCGTACGACCGTTCTTGCAACTCTTGCCACATCGGCCATTGTCTTCCTGTTCAAATGGGAGTTGACGAGCCGTCTGTTTGTCGGCATGTGCTCCGTGGTGGCGATGGCCCTGCTGGCGGGCGAGAAGTGGCTGGCAGCCCGCATCCTGGACAGCATCCACCGGAAGGGCTACAACCAGGTGAATCTGCTCATCGTGGGTACCGGCAAGCGTGCCCGCGAGTTCATTCGGGTGGTGAAGCAAAACGCCCACTGGGGCTTGCGCATCGTAGGGCTCATCGACGACGAGCACGGGATGTTCGGCAAGGAAGTCGAGGGCTTCCGCGTTCTGGGGCGCATCCAGGACATCCCGTTCATTTTGCAGCGCAAGGTGATCGACCGGGTGATTTTCGTTGTGCCCCGCCTCTGGCTGCACCGGATCGACGAAGCCATCATGGCCTGCGAGAGCCTGGGAATCAGTACAGCCATTTCGCTGGACCTGTACAACCTGAACATCGCCAAGGTTCGGCAGACGAACTTCAGCGGCTTTCCACTTCTGGAATTCGAGACGTTTCAGGCCAAACAGTGGCAACTTTTCATCAAGCGCGCCTTTGACATCGTGTTTTCGGCGACGTTGCTGGTGCTGCTGTCGCCGCTGATGTTGATCGTGGCCATTTTGATCAAGCTGACGTCTCCTGGCCCCGTGTTGTTCAAACAGAAACGGTGCGGTTTGAACGGCCGAAAATTCACGCTTTACAAATTTCGGTCGATGGTACCAGGGGCGGAGATGAAGAAAAAACAACTGGAGCGCATGAACGAAATGGACGGGCCCGTCTTCAAGATGAAGCGGGACCCGAGAGTGACGCCCGTTGGCCGTATTTTGCGCAAATTCAGCATCGACGAGTTGCCGCAGCTCTTCAACGTGCTGAAGGGGGACATGAGCATCGTGGGGCCGCGGCCTGCTTTGCCCGTGGAGGTGGAGCTGTACGAGGTGTGGCAGCGACGGCGGCTCAGTTTGAAGCCTGGCCTGACCTGCATCTGGCAGGTGAGCGGACGCAACAAGGTTCCATTTCACCGCTGGATGGAGATGGATCTGGAGTACATCGACAACTGGTCCCTGTGGCTCGACTTCAAGATTCTCGTGAAAACCTTTTTCGTCGTGCTCACAGGGTACGGGGCAGCGTAGCAAAACAGGAGGTTGACTCATGAACGTCTGCGTTGTGGGAACTGGCTACGTCGGTCTGGTCACCGGGACCTGCTTCGCCGAGTTCGGCAACGATGTCATCTGCGTGGATGTCGACAAGAAGAAAATCGACAACCTGAACAAGGGCATTCTGCCGATCTACGAACCGGGACTGGACGTGATGGTGGCCAGGAACGTCAAGGAAGGCCGTCTCACGTTTACCACGGACATGAAGTCCGCGGTGCAGCGTTCGCTGGTGATTTTCATCGCCGTGGGCACGCCGCCGAAGGAGGACGGCTCGGCGGACCTCCAGTACGTGGAAAAAGTGGCCAAGGACATCGCCCGCTACCAGAACGGGTTCAAGGTTGTGGTGAACAAGAGCACGGTTCCCGTAGGTGCTGGCCAGTGGATCAAAGAGGTGATCAAGAAGAACCAGCCGGAGCCGAAGCACTTCGCCGTGGTCTCGAACCCGGAGTTTCTGCGGGAAGGTTCTGCGATCGAGGACTTCATGCGGCCCGATCGCGTGGTGATCGGCTCGGACAGCGAGGAAGCCATCGCGATCATGCAGGACCTGTACTCGCCGCTGTATTTGATCGAGACACCGTTCGTGATCACCAACCTGGAAACCGCGGAACTGATCAAATACGCCAGCAACGCCTTTCTGGCCACCAAGATTTCGTTCATCAACGAAATTGCCAACCTGTGCGAGCTGGTGGGTGCCGACGTGCACCACGTGGCCAAGGGGATGGGTCTGGACAACCGGATTGGCCGCAAGTTTCTCCACCCGGGCCCCGGATTTGGTGGGTCGTGCTTCCCGAAGGACACCCGTGCCCTGGAAAAGGTGGCCGAAAAGCACGGCTACGAGCTGAAGATCGTGAAGGCCACGATCGAAGTGAACGAGCAGCAGCGCAGACGCATGGTGGAGAAGATCGTGAAGGCGCTGGAAAACCCGAAAGACAAAGTGGTTGGGCTGCTCGGACTCTCGTTCAAGCCGAACACGAACGACATCCGCGAGTCGCCGGCCATTTCCATCGCCAAAGACCTGATGGCGCGGGGCGCCAAGATCCGCGCCTACGATCCCGCGGCCATGGAAGAGGCGAAACACGAGCTCGGCGAAGAGAACATCACCTACTGCCAGGACGCTTACGACGCGGCCAAAGGCTCCGACATTCTGGTGCTGGCTGTCGAGTGGAACCAGTTCCGAAGCCTCGACATGGACCGCATCAAATCGGTCATGAAACAACCGATCATGGCCGATCTAAAGAACGTGTACGACCGGTCCAAGATGGAGGCCAAGGGCTTTACGTACGTTGCCGTCGGCCGGTAAGAAACAAACCCCTTGTTTCGTCAGACTCGACCGCCTTTGCGCCTGGGGATCAAATCCCCGGGCTGAATGCGGATTTCGCCCCTGAAGGGGCTTAGTCCAAGGAAAACCGCCAGCATTCTGGCGTAGCAGGACTGGCTTCGGTACGCCGGGTTCGTGCACCGGTTGCAAATTTCCCCGAAGACGCACGTCTCTGCCAGACGGCTCAAAACCAGTGTTGGGCACGTTTCAGCGTGCCGGAGGCTGTGGGCCTTAACGCGATCTGCTGATGTTCAACCACTACAGTTACGAATTTTACCGCGAACCGGAGTTTGCCAGCGAGTACGAGCTGGACCGCTTCGGTGGGCGCTTCGGGCGCTTCTTGAAAAACTACGAAGTGGCGCTTTTCAAATCGCTGCTGGCCGAGGACGGTCCCGTCCAGAGTGTGCTCGACGTTGGCACCGGTACCGGAAAACTGGCCTACGCCGTGGCGACGCGGGACACCGTGGCTTTTGGAATGGACGCTTCGCCCGAGATGGTTCGCCAGGCCCTGCAACTGCGACCGGAAGGACACGAGGGGCGGGTCGCGTTTTTCGTGGGCGACGCCCATGTTCTGCCTTTCGGAGATCGCTCGGTGGACGCCGTGGTGAGCTCCCGTGTGTTGATGCACCTGGTGGATTGGCAAAAGGGCCTGGCGGAGATGTGCCGGGTCGCCCGCCGTAGTGTGGTTTTCGACGTACCGCCCCTGCGGGGTTTCCCCGCTTTGGAGTCGCTGGCTCGCCGCGTGTTGGCGCGCTTTGGCGCCAAGACCCAGGCTTACCGCGTGTTTCGGGTGGGACAGATCCGGCGCAGCCTGCAGCAGAACGGTTACCGACTGGCCCGGGTGGAGCGTTCCTTCGTCTTGCCGATCGCTGTTCATCGCAAGCTGGGTTCCCCCCGCCTGACGGTGTTTGTCGAGCGGCTGCTGGGCAGCCTGGGATTGCGACGGATTTTGGGCGCCCCGGTGACCATCCACGCAGTCAGGGAGGACTGAGGCCCGGTGCGAATCTTGATGGTAGCACCAGAACCCGTCTTCACGCCGCGCGGCACCCCCTTCAGCGTGGCCCGGACCAAGGCTCTGACGGAGCTCGGCCATCAGGTCGATCTGGTCACCTACCCCTTCGGCGAGGACCTTCGGTTTTCTGGCCTGCGTGTGTTGCGCTCGGCGCCGGTTCCCGGAGTGCACTCGGTCAAGGTCGGACCATCTCTTGCAAAACTTCCTTTGGACGCAGCTCTCTTCTGGCTGGCTGGGCGAATGCTCAGTTCGCGTTCGTACGACCTTCTGCACACGCACGAAGAGGCCGGATTCTGGGGCACTTTTGCAGCCGGTGTGAGCGGCATTCCGCACCTGTACGACATGCACTCCAGTTTGCCTCAGCAACTGGAGAATTTCCGATTCGGAAACGTGCGCCCTGTAGTGGCTGCGTTCGAGACCCTGGAGCGGTTGACGCTCCGGAAAAGTGCGGGTGTGATCGCCATCTGTCAGGATCTGTACGACCGTGTGCGTGCTCTCGCCCCGGAGGTTCCGGTGGCGCTCATCGAAAACGTGCTGGATCCTGCTCTAATCGATCCGAGCTCCGAAGAAGACATTCCCTCGCTCGGGCGCAACGGACGCTTCACGGTGTTGTACGCGGGCACGTTCGAGCCTTACCAGGGCGTGGATTTGATGCTTGAGGCCGTGAAGCGCGCACGCGAAAGTGTGCCGGACCTTCGCTTCGTGCTGGCAGGAGGGAATCCGCAGCAGATTCAGCAGGCGAAAGAGCGAACACGCGCTTTGGGAATCGAGGCCAGCGTAGAATTTCGCGGCCCACAGCGTCCACGCACCATTTCCCGCTGGATGCGTGAGGCGGACGTGCTTCTTACGGCTCGGACCAGTGGGACGAACACACCGCTGAAGATCTACTCGTACCTGGCGTCTGGAACGCCCATCCTGGCGACGGACATTTACTCGCACCGGCAGGTGCTGAACGAAGAAGTGGCTGTTCTGGTTGAACCCGATTCCGAAGCTCTGGCCGACGGTTTGCTGCGGCTTTGGCGTGACGCCGAATTCCGGAAGCGCCTCAGTGAGAACGCTGTGGCGTACTTCCGTGCGCACTACAGCTACGAGCGCTACGTGGAAGCCGTGGATCGAATTGTGCGCCAGGCTCTCGAACACGCGCACCGACAGGAGCGGACAGGAGGTCGGAACTGGTGAAAGCGCTGGTGACGGGAGCGTCCGGTTTCACGGGGAGCTACCTGGTCAAAAATCTCCTTGAGCACGGTTACGAAGTGCGGGCTTTTGTCCGGCCGAGCAGCCGGGTGGCGGAATTGGAAGAGCTCGGTGTTGAACTGGCCACAGGTGTGCTGGAGCAGGCCGGCGACGTGGAGCGCGCTGTGGATGGGGTGGATGTGGTGTTTCACATTGCGGCGCTCTACCGGGAAGCGGGTGTGCCGGACCGTCGCTACTGGGAAGTGAACGTGGAGGGAACGCGTCACGTACTGGACGCGGCGCTGAAGCACGGCGTGAATCGCGTGGTTCACTGCAGCACCGTGGGCGTGCACGGGCACATCGAACGCCCACCGGCAAACGAATTTGCCCCTTTCAGTCCCGGTGACGTGTACCAGGTGACCAAGCTGGAAGGCGAGAAGCTGGCGTGGGACTATTGGAAACGGGAGCAGCTGCCCGTTACGGTTGTGCGACCCACAGGAATTTACGGTCCGGGCGACATGCGCTTCGCGAAGATGTACCGGATGATCCAGAAAGGGACGTTCGTGATGCTCGGCCGGGGCGACACGCTCTACCACCTGACGTACGTGGAGGATCTGGTGGACGGCATTCGCCTGGCGGGCGAAGTGGAAGCCGCGGTAGGTCAGCCGTACATCCTCGGCGGTGAAAAGTGGACGACGTTGCGCGAGTTTGTGAATCTGGTTGCCGAGACCTTAGGTGTGCGTCCTCCGCGCTGGCGCCTGCCTGTGTGGCCGGTCTACCTGGCGGGATTTCTGTGTGAGAAAATCTGCATTCCCCTGGGTGTGGAACCGCCAATTTACCGGCGTCGGGTGGAGTTTTTCACGAAAGACCGCGCGTTCGACATCTCGAAGGCCAAAGCGGAACTCGGCTACAGGCCGAAGGTGGATTTGGCCGAGGGTGTGCGCCGTACGGCGCAGTGGTACAAAGAGCACGGGATTCTCGAATGAAGAAAACGATCACGGTTCTTGGGAATTTCTCCGGCCGGAACGCCGGGGACGCGGCCATCTTGGGAACGCTGATGCGGGACGTCTCAGCGCTTTACCCGGACGTCCAGTTCAAAGTGCCTACCATCAACACGGGCTTTGTGCGCCGCGCCTACCCGGGTTACAACGTGAAGCCGGTTGGACTGATGCCCTGGAACCTGAGCGTCAAGATTTTCGGCTGGCCCACCTTCCGGGCTGTGCGGTCTGCGGACGTAGTTCTGGTGACGGACGCGATCATGTTCGACCGCAGGCTGTACAACCCGCTTTTCAACTACCTGTGGACGCTTTCTCTGGTCCTGCCGATGGCCAGGCGAAAAGGGATCCCGGTCGTGCTTTACAACGTTAGCCTGGGTCCCATTTTCACGGAAGCGGGTGCCGAGTGCCTGCGCAAGGTCATCCGCAGTGCTGACGTGATTGCACTGCGCGATCGGGAGTCTTTTGCCGTTCTGGATCAAATCGGGCTTGATCCGGACAATATCGTGACCGCCGCCGACTGCGCGATCGGGACGGACCCCGCTCCGGCGGAACGCGTTGAGGAGATTGCCCAGCGGGAAGGTCTGTTCCAGAGTGGGCGTCCTGCGATTG
>JAADFT010000520.1 GCA_013152765.1 Calditrichota bacterium
TCATTGCTTTGTGGAAGTACGGCCCGTTTGCCTTTGATCGAACGCGAACTGGAGAACCCGCGGCTTGACTTCTCTTCTTCACACATGCAGCAATTTTTTCCGTTGTTTCTGCCCGAGTAACGAACTACATTCACCCAGAAACCAGACACAGCCGGCTTGTTTCTTGAGGAGGGTAGAAACCGCGTGAAGACGCTGATTTTCTTCGGCACGGCGCTTCTGGCCGTCACCCCGCTGTTTGCGCAAACATCACCGCCTCTGATCACAGACAGGCCCAACCAGACAGAATCGGCCTTCGTCGTCCCGGACAGGCATTTCCAGATTGAAACGGGTGCAATTTTTGAATCCAATCTCTGGCGCCACACCGCCGCGGAGCCGGAACACCGTGCACTGCATCTTGCTACGACCCTGGTGCGTTTTGGTCTCGGTGGCTGGGCCGAAATGCGCCTCGCCTCGGCTTACCGAGCGGAACTCACGCGCTACCGGGACTACGAATTGAGATCGCAAGGACTGGAGGCCATTTCGGTAGGCACAAAGGTTGGATTCTGGGCTGAGAGTGGGCTGGCACCTCAGGTGGCTTTCATTTTCGCCCTGGACCTGCCCATCGGCGCGGAGGTGTTTCGGCCAGACTCGCCGGAGCCAACCGCAGTTTTTGCCTTCGCACACACGCTTTCAGAGCAGTGGTCCTTGAGCTACAACTTAGGCGCAACCTGGCCCTCTACGGCAGGCAGGATTCTCCACTACACGGCTTCGCTTGGGTACGCACTGTCGGAGCGGACCACCACCTTCGTCGAACTCTACGGCGATGAGGGCCTTGCTCAACCAGCGACTCTCCTTTTTGACACCGGGCTCACCGTACTGCTTCGCCGTGTGCTGCAGCTCGACTTTTCAGCTGGCTTCGCTCTTGCGCAGGACCTGCCCGGCTGGTTCCTGAATGCGGGCTTTTCGTTCCGGTTACCGGACTGACTAAGAACCGTCGCCGGTTCCCCTCTCCCCTGCTCTTTACTCCGTCTTACGTCACGTCCGGTCCTCAGGGACCGCGCTTCGCCCGAAGCTGCCAAGGCGTGGCTGCATGTGTTGGTTCCAGGGAGATGTTTCGTTTCATACTTTTCGCTTTCGGTAGGTTGAACGTACCGGTGGTCGCTACTTTGGTTGGTGCCTTTCTTCGCTTGCACTTCGAAATCCAGCGCAGGTGGTGAAGAGTGAAGAGCGAGTCGAGGCGTTTTACGTTTGCAGAGTCTTGAAGCTTCCACAGCGGTTAGGCATCACGCTGAGGGGTAACCAACCAGGTACCCGGAAACGCCGGGACTGTGCGTAAGTTGGCGAACGCACTTCCCTGCAGCACCGCCGTTCGGCGCTTAGTCCGGTCGAGTTTCGAAAGACACAGGACTGGCTCACGATGCCCCAAAAATGAAAAAGCCCACACGAACGTGCGGGCAAAAATCTCGGTTAGCTGGCTCGTTGCCGACTGTTGTTCTACTCCTGCTTCTCCCTCATCTTCCGCAGCTCGTTGATCTCGTCCCGCAGTTTGGCTGCATCTTCGTAGCGCTCGTCTTTGATGGCCTTGCGCAACTCGATGTTCAGCTCTTCCAGCCGGTCCGCAAGGCTCAGCTCCTGCTCCTCGATTGCGTCCAGATCCAGCTCCGGTTCCACGTGCTCACGGCGGTCCACGACAGCCGCTTTCCGCATCACTTCCTCATCCACAAAGATGGGCGCTCGCATGCGCAAAGCCAGCGCAATCGCGTCACTCGGGCGCGCGTCGATTTCCTTCGCCTCACCGTCCACACGCAGCGAAATGAGCGCGTAGTAGGTGTTCTCCCGCAGATCGTTGACGATCACCCGCGTCACTTTCACGCCCAACGAAATCAGCAAATTCTTCATCAGGTCGTGGGTTAGCGGACGCGGCGGCGTGATCTTCTCGAGCTGCAGCGCGATGGCCTGCGCCTCCGTGGATCCCACCACGATGGGCAACCACCGGCGGTTAACCTCATCCTTGAGGATGACGACAAAACGATTCGTTGATGTGTCAAGCGTGACCCGGTCTACCTTGACTGAGACCAACATGCAAAACCTCCGCTCTGGTTTGCATCCGCCCCTGGGCGGTGCGTCCCGAGGCATTTGCCCCCTTGTCCAGGCGGCCTGCTGTCCCTCTCAGGCCGCAAAATATTAGCAATTTCCCCAGCCACTGTCAAGGAGAAAATGCTTCTCCTTCTTCTCGTTCACATTCTTTTCGACGATGCCAGAGATTCTGCCGCCCCGCCAACATCCTACGTACAGTACAGGCTTCTGCGCACGCCGCTGATTGGGGAAAACCTCCCGCTTTGCCAGCCTGTTGCAGCGAGGCCGCGAAATTTGCCTCGCGTCCTGTCTTAAGCAAGACTCACAAGGTTTCTGACAGCTTCTCCCCTGAGTCTGAACCGCTTCCTCGGAAAGCTTCAGCTCTGGCAGAGCAAACCCCTACCCCGCTGAGGACGGCGCTCACCCATTCTCGCTGGAAAGTACTTCGAGAATGACCGGTGTGAAATCCACCAGCGAATTAACAGCTCCAAGAACCGAATCGGCTGCCCAGCCCCAGGCTGCCAGCAGGGCGGGATTCCGCGTGTGCGTCACGCGTCCGAGGTCCTCAATGTTACCGTGGTCAACGACGAGCGTTGTGTTCGGATCCCTGCGCTCCAGAAAACTGCGCAGGAATGCCGAAAGGTCATCCAGAACCTGGAGTGCGTAGTCCAGATCGGCACTGTGGCCGGCGTGATCTGTTCGGAAGAACTCGTACAAACACAGGTCGTACTTTGCGGAAAGGCTTGCGAGTACCTGTCCCGCTTTCTCAGGTGTCCACAGGGGCAAATCAAAGCCCTTTTGACGGAGCTCACGATTGGTGAATTCGTGGTAGATGGCTTTTTCCTCCCGCACCGCCTCGAGCGGGAAACAGGACAGGCCTGCGCTCAGACAGGCAATTGTGGTAACGGAGAGAAACCGCAGTTTCTTCTCGAGTGGCAGTTCGAAGAAAATGGGCCGGTACGCGTTCACGAACGCCACTTTTAGTCCCTGCTGCCGGGCTCGCTTTAGCAGCGACCCGCGCCACAGCAGTTCGCGTAACCTTTCGTTCGGAAAGCCGCTTTTGTGGTAACCCAGGAAAGCCGAGGCATTTACGCCAGTGAAAAGAGCCGTTTGGCCTGTAGCACTCTGCGGCAGACCGGGCACGCCCAGACAGGCATCGATGCCCTTGCCCAGGCCCGCAAGAGGTAATCTGAAGGGAACCGGGGAGTCGGAGAAAACACGCAGTAACGCGTCGGCACCGTTGGCGAGCGGGTTGATGTCCTCGTTCGGTTCGCCCACTCCGATGCCATCCACGAAAACGACGCAGATGCGTTTCCTGTCAGTACTTCCTGGCAACACGTGTTCCGGGGTAGTAGTGTTTCAAGATTTCTCTGTAGTTGCGACCGGCTCTGGCCATCCCAACCGCCCCAGCCTGGCACATCCCGACGCCGTGGCCAAACCCGGCGCCGCTGAACCGAAAGTCCGAGCCGTCCTTCTGAACGATGAAACAACTGCTCGGCAGGGCCTTCGCCGCGAGTCCTCTGCGGATCCGTAGCTCCCCCTCGATTTTCACGCGCCCCAACGGGCCGCTGACAAGCACACTGAGAGCCCGACCGGACACTCCGCGGCGCAACACCCGGATTCTCACAGGAATCCCCACGTCCACGCCCGTGCTGGCGCGGACCCGGCGACGCAAGGTTTGCTCGCTTACTCGCACTGTCCAGCGGAAGTACTTCCGCGCCGCAGGATCACCGGACAGGTCCGGCGAGCAGAAGACTTTCGGTCTCGAATTGATCCAGCGCTGTAGCGTTTTTTCGTTGCGCAGATCGAGCCGGCCGACCACGGGTGCGTCCAGGACCCCGCGAAGGTGATCCTGGCGTTCCCCGGTCCACAACAAGGACGCGTCTTCCGTGTGGCCACCGCAAACCGCTGAGTACGGAGCCTCGCACACCTTGCCCTGATTGGTCAGCACTTCGCCTCTTGTAGCCCGGATGGCGCGTTCGGTGGCGCGGGACCAGACATCGACGCCGCGGTAGACCTGGCATCGCTGGGTGGAACAGAAGTCGTACGTTGCCCCGGGAGGACACCGCCTCAGCAGAACCAGGGCGGTAGACCTGGCAACGACAGCCTGAGCCTTCAGCGCTTCCTCAGGGGCGGAAGTCCACATTTCGGCTGGGACCACACCTCTCAGG
>JAADFT010000521.1:0-1747 GCA_013152765.1 Calditrichota bacterium
ACTCAAACGTGAAGGAGGTTGGGAATGGCACTCAAAATCGGCCAGCCGGCCCCGGACTTCGAGGCAAACGCCTTTCACCGGGGCGACTTCAAGACCGTGAAACTCTCGGACTACCGCGGTAAATGGGTCGTACTTCTCTTCTACCCCGGGGACTTCACCTTCGTTTGACCCACCGAGCTGGCGGCAGTTGCCGCTGTCTACGACAAATTTCAGTCGCTCAACACCGAAATTCTCGCCATCAGCATCGACAGCCAGTTTACGCACAAAGTCTGGCAGGAGCAGGAACTGTCCAAGCTTGTGGAAGGAGGCATCCCTTACCCGATGCTCTCCGACACGGGTGGCACGATCGGCTCGTTGTACGGGGTTTACGACGAGCAGGAGCGTGTGAACATCCGCGGGCGGTTCATCATCGATGCGGACGGCGTTCTGCAGGCTGCTGAGCTTTTGCCTCCACCGGTGGGTCGCAGCGTCAAAGAGCTCGTTCGGCAGCTCCAGGCGCTGCAGCACACCCAGCGCACGGGCGAAGCCACAACCTGCGACTGGGTGCCGGGCGCCACAACGCTCAAACCCGGGCCCGACCTGGTCGGAAACGTCTGGAAGGTCTGGCGACCGAACGTTTCGCTGGACTGATCGGACGCCGCTGGTCAAAGCCCGGCATCAGTTCCCGGTGCGCAGGTGGAGCATCCTTTCAGTCCTTTTCTCGCGCCGGGGCACGGATGCGGACTGTTGTGCATCAAACAAAGGGACCAACACCAGCCTCGAATATGCAGTTCGAGGCTGGTTTCCTTCTCGCTGCAAACAATTCAGGTAAATCGCACTCGGTGTGAAGAAGTGGCCGCCGCTTAACCAAGCAAGGAGGTGACAGGAATGAGCAAGACCACAGGTCGCGCAATTGCAGCCGCCATCGGACTGCTGTTCCTCGTGGGCTTGTTCTGGCTGTCCCCGCGCACCAGCGACACAAGCTTTGCCGCTCCTCAGAAGGTCATGAAGCACCAGATGATGAAGGAGCACAAAGCCGAGCGCATGCTCGCGCGCGTAGGCAGCCAGGCGCCGGATTTCGAGCTTCCGGCCTACGTGAACGGTGGCTTCAAGAAAGTCAAACTCTCGGACTACCGGGGCAAGTGGGTGGTTGTCTGCTTCTACCCCGGCGACTTCACCTTCGTCTGACCGACGGAACTGACGGCGGTCGCCGTCAAATACAAAGAGCTTCAGTCGCTGGGCGTGGAAGTGCTTGCCATCAGCACCGACAGCCGTTTTTCTCACAAGATCTGGCAGGAAATCGAGCTCTCGAAGATGGTCAAAGGTGGTGTTCCCTTCCCGATGCTGGCTGACCGGGGCGGACGCGTGGGCCGCATGTACGGCGTCTACGATCCCAAGTCGGGCGTCAACATCCGCGGTCGCTTCCTCATCGACCCCGACGGCGTGATCCAGGCCATGGAGGTTCTGGCACCGCCAGTCGGCCGCAACGTGAACGAGCTGATTCGCCAGATCAAGGCGTTCCAGTACCACCGCAAGACGGGCGAGGTGTGCCCGGCTGGTTGGGAACCCGGCAAGAAGACGCTCAAACCGGGTCCCGATCTCGTGGGCAAGGTCTGGAAAGTCTGGAAACCCGAATAAGAACGACTCGCCAGGATGGTGGCGGCCACTTGACCCACCGAGTCGTTTTGCAGAGCCAGGCAGGCATCTTCGAGCAAGGTGCCTGCTTTTTCTTTGCTCTCGCTGGCCCGGAAATGCTCCGAGCGGAAGC
>JAADFT010000521.1:1805-4193 GCA_013152765.1 Calditrichota bacterium
TGCGATTGCCCTCTTTGAGGTTGTTCCGGACGGAACGAAACCCGCAGCACGGACGTAAGTGCTGTTGAGACAACTGCCTGTTGAGTGGGTTGTGTGCAGGCTTTTGTTGCAGGTCATCTGTCGATCTCTGGGAAGGAGAGCACTGGCATGCTTGAGTTCACCCTTCAGGTCCTGATGGGTTTCTTCGCCATCATGAACCCCATCGGGAATGTCCCCATCTTCGTCGGCCTTGTCGATGGCCTGGACCGTTCCGCCCAGCTCCGGGTGGCGAAGCGGTCTACGACGCTCGCGTTCCTCATCGTTGCCGTTTTCACCGTGTCAGGCAACATCATTTTCCGGCTGTTCGGGATCACGCTGCCGGCGTTTCGAATCGCGGGCGGCATCCTCGTGTTCATGGTTGCCTACCACCTGGTGAACGCACGGCGTTCCCGGCAGCACTACCCACCGGAGGGAGAACCCATCGAACACGAGGACCCCGAAAACATCGCCGTAACACCGCTGGCAACGCCGATTCTCGCCGGGCCCGGCACCATTTCCACCGCCATGGCTTTCGTAGGCGATCGCACTGACCTGGTTCACATCGGGATCGTTCTGGGGGTGTTTTTTGGCGTGGCGCTCGCTACCTACGTGGCCTTCGTTTACGGGGAAATCCTGATGGAGCGCCTGGGCAAGTCCTGGATCAACATCATCACGAGGTTGATGGGTCTGATCCTGGCAGTGATCGCCGTGCAAATGATCATCGAGGGAATCCACGGCTCTCTGGCGCTGTTCACAGCTACCGGAAAGTAGATCCTGCCACTCTTCTGAATCCCAGGTGGTACCGGAAGTGCCCGGTGACCTCGCACCTGACGGCTTTTCACGACCGGCGAGCCGGCCGAAATTGCGCAACTCCTCGGTAGGCTGCGGCTGCGAAGGGGGATTGCAGCCGTAGCGGCTGTAGACCGCCCGTTTTCCAGACCGCTTTCTCAAGTGGATTCGGCAAAGTCGACGTAACGACGGACACCTGACGACGAACGGACAACCGCACGGAGGTGAGCAAATGGAATACACGCGTTTGGGACGTACTGGCCTGAAAGTGAGCAGGCTGTGCCTCGGCACCATGAACTTCGGCCCAAAGACCAGCGAAAAGGACGCCTTCGCGATCATGGACCGGGCCCTGGAACTGGGCATCAACTTCTTCGACACCGCGAACACCTACGGCTGGAAGAAAGGCGAAGGCATCACAGAGCAGATCATCGGCCGCTGGCTGTCGCAAGGCGGCGGAAGACGCGACAAGATCGTCCTGGCCACCAAGGTTTACGGCGTGATGGGCGACGGTCCTAACGATCGCGGGCTTTCGGCTTACCACATCCGCAAGGCCTGCGAGGACAGCCTGCGCCGTCTGAAGACCGACCACATCGACCTGTACCAGATGCACCACATCGACCGCGACACGCCCTGGGAGGAAATCTGGCAGGCGATGGAGCAGCTTGTGCGCGAAGGCAAAGTGATTTACGTGGGCAGCAGCAACTTCGCGGGCTGGCACATCGCCCAGGCCCAGTGTGAGGCGCAGAAGCGCAACTTCATGGGCCTGGTTTCCGAACAGAGCCTGTACAACCTCACCAACCGGATGATCGAACTCGAGGTGATTCCCGCATGCCAGGAGTACGGACTGGGCATCATCCCCTGGAGTCCGCTGGCAAGTGGTCTCCTGGCGGGTTCGCTGGACAAGGTAAAGACTGGCCGCAGGGCAGAGGAAGCGACGCAGAAACGTGCGCAACAACTGCGAGACAAGCTGGAAAAGTACGAGGCCCTCTGCCGCGAGCTGGGCGAGGAACCCGCAAATGTGGCTTTAGCGTGGCTCTTGCACCAGCCGGCGGTAACGGCACCGATCATCGGGCCGAGAACGCTGGAGCAGCTCGAGGGGGCAATCCGGGCTGTGGAAATCAAGCTGTCCGACGAGGTGCTGGGCAAGCTGGACGAAATCTGGCCTGGACCCGGTGGCCCGGCGCCAGAAGCCTACGCCTGGTGAGAACACTCCCGCCTGGAGTAAACTCCTCCGGGCGGGATTTTTGTTTGAGCCAGACCAGAATCTCCCGAGAATTCACCGTGTGCTTTGGGGCGAATCTGCCCACAGTCCGAACCCTCCCCTGGCCCGTTCGAGAGCGGAGCCCGGCGAGAGAACCATTTCGGTAGTTAGTTTTCTGCTACGTCAGAATGTTGGGCCTTTCTCGTTCACACAAGCCCGCTTGAGCGGGCGCCTTTCCAGGACAGCCCGGGGATTAAATCCCCGGGCGAAGAAACAGCTCTCGTCTCATGCATTGTCCGCGTAGGAATGACGCAGCAGGCTTAAATCCCCGGCGAAACAGCGCTGGATCCTCTCGGCGCCACGGGCTCAGCACAGCACCG
>JAADFT010000522.1 GCA_013152765.1 Calditrichota bacterium
GAACTTGGGAGGCAAAATCCTTGGCACAGTGACCAAAGAGGAAGATGGCACCCCGCTGGAAGGGGCGCATGTGATGGCCATGTTGGTGGTGCAGCCGCATTTCAAACTGCACGCCATCACCGGCCCTGACGGGAGTTACGAAATCGAGGGCGTGCCCACGGGTACGTACAAGGCAGCCGCTGTGAAGCGAGGCTACGCGCTCGAGTGGTACCAGGACGCCGCAACCGAGAGGGAAGCTACGGACTTCCGCGTTGAGGCTCCCGAAGAGGTGACGGGCATCGACTTTACGCTGGCCACGCGGAGCGCCGGGTACGATCGCCGACGTGCTCACTGGCGAGCCGCTCCCTCACGCGCTCGTCTTTGCGAATCGTCTGTCGGCCATTCCCGAACCGCACCCGGAGGTTTTCTTCGCCAAGACGGATTCCTTGGGCCGCTACATTTTGCCCGTGCCAGCCGGGACGTACGCTGTGGGCGCTGTTCACCGGGGACATCGGCCCGTTTTCTACCAGCAGAAACTGGATCCGCACCAGGCTGACCCGGTGACTGTACAGGAGGATCAGCACACAACCGGCATCGACATCGCTCTGGTTCCGTTTGGCACGATCACAGGAACGGTGGTGGATGAGGAAACGGGGCAGCCGATCGCTGGCGCAAAGCTGACGGCCGCGCGGATCGGGCGCCCGAAGCACCACGACTGGCGACGTCTGTTCCCGGGCTGGCCATTTGATCCGCGCCGCATTCCGGACTTCCCGAAAGACGTCCTGGCACGCCTGACCCAGCCCGTCTTTCACACCCAGACTGCTGAAGACGGAACCTACCGCTTCCCGGGTCTACCGTCTGGCAAGTACCTGGTGCGCGCCGGTGCGCAGGGGTACGTGGCTGAGTACTACGACAACACGACGAACATCCGCGAAGCCACCCCCGTCGTGGTGAAAGACAGCACCGAAACGAGCGGTATCGACTTTGCGCTGGGGCACGGAGCCAGCATTTCGGGCCTTGTTTTCTCCGAGGCTGACAGCACTCCGATCGAAGGCGCGGTGGTCGTGCTGCACCGCAAAGGCTACGGCGAGCTCCGCAAAGTGAGAACCGCTGAGGACGGAACCTACACGTTCAGCGGGCTGAAACCGGGCACGTACTTCCTGGCTGCTGCGGCCAGTGGCTACCGGCCCGAGTTCTACGACAACGCCACCAGCATTCGGACAGCCACGCCGATCCAGGTGACGGACTCCGAGCAAATTGCCGGCATCGACATTGGCCTGCAAGAACGCGAAGGGGACAGCGGAGCCATCGTTGGCCGGGTGGTCTCGGATGCTGACCACAGCCCGATCGAAGGAGCGTGGATCTACGCGTTGCCGATCCGCGGCGGAAACGTGTACTGGGGCATCAGCGGCCCGGACGGCACCTACCGAATCGGTGGTGTCCAGACCGGTCTGTACATCGTGATGGCCTGGGCGCGAGGCTACGTGGCGGAATTCTACGACGACGCGCACCAGATCGGTTCGGCGAAACCGGTTCCCGTCAACGCTCCGAACGTCGTCGGGCCGGTCAACTTCTCCCTGAAACCACGGCATCACGGGTTCTTTGCCATCACGGGCCGTGTGCTGGACCCGCAGGGACAGCCTGTTGAGGGTGCTCTTGTGGTCGCAGAAAACGACTCCGAGGTGGTCGCTACTGCGCCGACTGATGGGTTTGGCGCCTTTGCGCTGGCCGACCTGCCCGACGGTTCGTACAAGCTGCGGGTCTCGGCGCCCGCTTCCGGCGACGTGTACTACGGCGGAGGCAGCGACCCGACAACGGCGCAGGAACTTTCCGTAGACCAGGAGAACCCGGAAGTGCAGGTCGAAATCGAGCTCACCAGCAGCGCAACCGCGGTAGAAGAGTCGGGCGAGAACACGGTGCCGGCCACCTTCGGCCTGGACCAGAATTACCCGAACCCGTTCAACCCGACCACGCAGATCCGCTACCAGTTGCCGGTTGCCTCTGAGGTCACGGTGCAGATCCTCAACCTGCGCGGACAGGTTGTGCGCACTCTGGTGCAGGGACGCGAGGCAGCTGGTGTGCACGTGCTGACGTGGGACGGACGGGACGAGGCTGGCAACAATCTGGCCTCGGGTGTGTACCTGTACCGTCTGCAAGCAAAGGGTGCGGATGGGCGTAGCTTCACGCAAATCCGCAAGATGTCGCTGATCCGCTGACGTCTTCGGCCCCCGCGGGTACCGCCTGTGCTCGCGGGGGCATTTGTCTTTTTGGTGAGGTAACGGGAGGTGGAAACCGTGTCCAAATTGCGCTGGACAGCGTCGGTGCTCGTCCTCGTTCTGCTTCCGGCCCTGGTGCTGGCCAGGGAACAGAAGAGCGGTGACTCGCTCTCGGATCTCAGACGGCAGACGATCCTTTTGAATTTCGTAAACGGTCTCCATTTGACCTCAGCTCAGCTCGATTCCCTGCTGGCCATCAACTGCGAGGCCGAAACCTTGCGGGCGCGTCCACGAAGCCGCTACGCGGGTCGGGCGGCGGCGGTTGGAGCAAGCTTTGCTGGCACTGCAGCCGTTTCTGGAGAGAGAACTGCCGATTCCAGACTCGCTGAAACTCGCCGTACACCGGGCAAAGGCGGTGCTGGATCCCGAAGAGGCGAAGTTCCGCACGGCGATGGCGCAGCTGGCTCGCCGAAGTGTGGCAGTGTTGACGACCAACCAGCTTTACCTGGTTCGCGACTTCAAGGCCTGCCTGATTCCGCCCACCACGGGGGCAATTGGCCAGGACCGCAGCGCCGTGCCGAAACATCTGGAGAACGCTCTCCGGCGGCTGCGCGAAGTGCCGGACTGGCGGTACCAGCGCCTCCGGGACCGCTTCATCCGCAATCACCTGGACCGGGAGCGCAAGGAGGGGTTCCTGGCCGATTCGAGCCAGGTTGCTGAGCGGCAGCGTTCTCTCGAACGGTTTCTGGACGAAATCAGACAGATGGACGAGCCGACGTTCCTGCGGGAACTGCCGGCGCTGGCTGAGGCACTCAGGGGGCAGCGTGCGGAACCGCGACCGACTGTCTCAGCGGAAGACCGCGCGGCGCGCTTCCTGCTTGATCCGGAGATCGTACCGATTTTGCGGGCCAAGAAGGCCCTGCTTACCGGGCAAACACAGACGGCCAGCGCTTCGGAGGTTCGGTAAGTGGGAGTTGGTCGTACGGCAAGATCGCCCCGGGCTGACTTGCGGGAGGGAAGATGAGCCTGCGCCTGGCTGCAGGTGTGGCGCTGGTTGGGGTGGCTGCGGTTGGCCTCGGGGCGATCTCTGCCTCGGCCCAGATTCCGGCCGAGGGGACTGCACCCGGGAAAATCGACACGCTCTCCGGCGATCTGTTTGAGCTGCGTCTTGCCCGCCTTCGTTTGGAGGCAATCAGCCTTCGCGACTCCCTGGAGGACGAAGACCGACGTTACGTGAAAGCGCTTCTGGCTGAAGCCGACAGCGCCTACCAGGCCGGTGACCTGGATCTGGCAAGCGTGCGGTTGCTTGAGGCGGAAGTGGTTCTGGAGACGTTTGGTGGACAGGACACCACCGGGTTTGCAGAAGAAAGTCTCGATGTTGATTTCGAACCCGATTTACCGACACGGAGTAGGTCATTCGGTCTGGAGGCGTTTGCCGGCGTTGATCTCTGGAAAGAACAATTTGCGTTGCCGGAGCAATCGCGCGTCGGCGCAGAGGCTGAGGGGGCAGGCAACCCGTTCGCGGGCCTTCGCGCGGATTTTTCGGGCTCGGGAAGCCTGGGCACGCTCCTGAGCTACACCGAGGCTCGCACCAGTCGCGACTACACTTTCGCACTCGTCGACGTGGATCTAAGCGGGGCAGAAACCGGGCTTGGCAGGCCTCGGCTTGAGTTACGCCTGTCCGGTACAGATTACCGCGCTGGCGAAGGGACAGACTACTTGCAGGGTCGCCTTCGCGGCCGGTGGGAGCTGAAGCCTCTGAGTCGCCTGGTGCTCGCGCCAGTGGGCGAGGTCTGGGACACGCGCTACGCCCGGTGCACGGGGGCTTTTTTCGTGAGTTTCAAGGAAAGCGCCTACGGTTTTGCCGCGAGCGCTTCTTTACCTGTGGGAATCTGGTTCGACGCGGACGTGCGCCACGTGGCGCGGCGCTACGACTCCAAAGCCCAGGCCGATTTTGACGGTGTGGACCTCTGGTCCAGCATCGGCTACTCGTCGGGGACGCTCACCTCAACATTGTGGTTCGGTTACGAGACTCGCGACTTCGAACCCACACCGTCGCGCTGGTCCGGCAGTGCCAGCTACCGCGACGCCTACGCAGATGGGCGGCTTCGTTGGTTGTTAGGACGCCCCTGGGGAGTCGAATTCCGAACCTTTCTCGAAAAACGTCGCTACCTGGTGCCGGATCCCGCTACACCTGATTTTGTGGAGGCCCAGGCGCGTCTGCTGCTGGTGTGGCAGCCGGCATTCAGCCGCGAGGTGAGTGTGGGACCGGTGTACCGCTGGCGGACCAGTCCGGCTTTTCCCGGCGCTGCCTGGAGCCGCTGGGAGGATTACCGCTCCTGGGGGCTGGCTGTCGAAGTCGATCTTCTCCAGGGGGACACGTGGTCTTTGCATCTCACAAACACGTTCGAAAGCCGCACACACCCGTACGGCCCGCCTTACCCGTCGCCGGGACTGAGTTTGTACGACGACCGCCTCATCTCGAGCTCATTGCTTCTTGCCTCCTGGCGTTTTGCCGAGGGCTGGGAAGTAACTGCCACCGTGAACCTGGACCGCGAGGACGACCGCCGGCAGGCGGAGGGGGATGTCCAGAGCACGCTCTTTTCGCTGCAGTGCGCGCGGAAGATCTTCTGACGCGGCGCAGGGGTGGTTCGAGTAATCTGTTTCCTGCGGCAATTAGGCTGGATGCTGTTGGGCGAGCGGGGAGCTCCGTTGACCAGGATGCGGCTGTAGCAAGAGAAGAGCGGCGCAGGTTCAGGGCTTCCCCGGACAGGTGCTGCGGTCGGCTACCGCGGGGCAAAATTCTGGCAGAGAGAGGAACCGCAGAGATCGTGTTCCTGAGAAAACTGAGTACCCGAAAATCAACCCGTCGAGAGGCAATCGAAGGCCGTAGCTGAGTTTCAACCCACTTCGATGTCAGGGTTGTGCTTTTTCAGCTCCGCAATGAACGTCTGGAAA
>JAADFT010000523.1 GCA_013152765.1 Calditrichota bacterium
TGCGGCTGATCCGGGAGTACACGCGGGAAGCGGGTGTGCGCAACCTGGAGCGCGAAATTGGTTCGATTTGCCGGAAAGTGGCCAAGGAAGTGGCCAAAGGCAACGGCAAGAAGAATATTGTGATCACAGGGCGCTCTGTGCAGAAGTACCTCGGCATGCCGAAGTACCAGGACACCTCAGCCGAGTCCGAGCCGCTTCTCGGTGCGGCCACGGGGCTTGCCTGGACCCAGTACGGCGGCGAGCTCCTGATGGTGGAGGCATCGGTAGTGCCGGGCAACAAGGACGTAATCCTGACTGGTCAGCTTGGTGAAGTGATGCGCGAGTCGGCGCGAGCTGCGCTCACCTACGCGCGCGCCAATGCCGAACGCTACGGGATCGATCCGACTGTGTTCGACAAATCGGAGATCCACGTGCACGTGCCGGAGGGCGCGATTCCGAAGGACGGGCCCTCGGCGGGGGTAACGCTGGCTACTGCACTGATTTCGGCGCTGTCGGGACGACGCGTGCGGCCCGACGTGGCCATGACCGGGGAGATCACCCTGCGGGGCAACGTGCTCGCGGTCGGTGGCCTGAATGAGAAACTGCTGGCTGCTCAGCGGGCGGGGATTCGTTGCGTGATCGTCCCGAAGAAAAACGAGAAAGACATCAAGGAGTTACCGGCGCCGCTGCGCAAAGGTCTCGAAATTCGCATGGTCGAGCGGATGGACGAGGTGCTCGAGCTGGCTTTTGTGAATGGCGCCCCTACACCCGCTGATGAAGCGAAGAAGGCCACCAAGAGGTCCCGAAAGACCCGCAAGAAGAGTGCGGAAGCCGTAGAGACGTGAACGCAAGGTTTCAGAAAGCAGTCGGCAACCCAAAAGAGCTTCCCAAGGACGGCCTGCCGGAGGTAGCCTTCGCAGGCCGTTCCAATGTAGGGAAGTCCAGCCTCATCAACACCCTGTTGGGGCAGAAACGTCTGGCGCAGACCAGTTCTACTCCGGGAAAGACTCGCACAATTAATTTCTACCGGGTAGAGGATGAGCTCTACCTGGTGGACCTGCCCGGCTACGGTTTCGCGAAGGTGTCGGAAAAGATGCGACGCCAGTGGCGCCAGCTGATCGAAGCGTACTTCGAGAATTCGGAGCACCTGCGGGGTGCGGTTGTCATCGTGGATGCCCGGCACGATCCCACCGAGCTGGACATGCAGATGGCCAGGTGGCTTGCAGACCTCGACATCCCCTTCCTGATTGCGGCGACCAAAACGGACAAGCTCTCCTCTTCTGCGCTTCAGCGCTCTCTGAAGAAGCACCGGGAGACATTTCTTGCACTCGGTGCGGTGGATGTCCTGCCGTTTTCGGCCGTCAAGAAGACGGGAAAGAGGGAGCTCTGGCGCCAAATCTGGAAATGGGCCAAAGCGCCGGAGTGAGAGTGGCGTTGGTCTTTTTTACCGCACCCGACGGCCAAGGGGGCGATGGCGTCCTGGGTGAACGGCTGATTTCGAAGTCGAGAGGCAAGACACCTCGCCTGTGGTGCTTGGATCTGCAGAAGGTCCTCAGCGCCTGAGAGCGACGCCGGACCGGACACTCCCGGCTTTCTTCGATCGGAGTGTTTTTCCGGAAAGGAAAACCAAGGCCAGCCTCCTGAGACCAACGGAGGCCGGCCTTAACCCCCTTTTGATGGGTACTACCCCCCGTTTGGCGCATGACGGCTTTGAGGGTTGGACAGCGGGGTCTTGATCCCCCTTCAGCTTGTTTCCCCCTTCGCCGCTTACTCTTACAAGCACTGTGCCACTGACGGTCCGGATGGCGAGCCGATTTACAGACCGCAGTGGCCGTTTCTCGTTAAGTAAAAACAAGTGCTTGCGCTGGAGTGGCAACCACTGTTCTGGCCATTCTGAATGGCTCTTCAATCCTGGTTTGGTTTTTGAAACATTTTCTCGAAAACGTCGTTGCGTTTTTAACACACTCGTTTCTGCGGAAAAAGGATTGAGGGACTCGATGGGTTCCCGGTCAGGTGGTAATCCCAATTTCTGAACCGGTCACGCTGGAGGATGTGGACTGATGTCTGCCTCGGTGCAGTGGCGAACTTCGTTCGGATGGCTGGTCTGCCAGTCGACTTCCGGTGTGGAGCTCCCGGGCGGTTTACTCGATGACGTCCTGCGCACGTGCCTCGCCTCAGGAGCGAGCCGCTGGGCCGTCGGGTACGACCATCGCTCGGGAGCGGACGCCTGGGCGGCAAGGCTCGCGGATGAGCTCGCTCGCCGCGGACGAGACGTGCTTCTGGCGGTGCAGCCATGTCCCCTTGCTGCTACGGCTTTCCAGCTTGGGCAGGGTAGAGCTGAGGCGGGGACTCGTGCTCACCGCTCTCTCGGAACCAGTTGGTTGTGCTGGTGTGGTTTGGTTGCCTTACGATTGGGCTGCCGAGGCCTGGAGAAACGGGCACTTTTCGGATTTGCCAGATGAACGGACCGAGGTGACCGCCGGACGAGTGCAGAAAAGCGATTTCCCTGGGGAGCTTCTGGATTTCTACCGGCGCAACCTGAGCGCGCGCCTGTTGCGCAGTGCGCAGTTGCAGGTTCTCATCGATGCCGGCGGAGGCGTTGGGGACCGGCTTCTGGAAGAGGTTCTCCACGGGACTGTAGCCCGGGTGGCGACGATCTACGGCCTTCCGCTTTCCACCTTCTACAACCGGCCAGTCCTCCCGGGCCCGAGCGACCTGTTCGAGCTGTCGCTCCAGGTGGAGCGTGGAAAGTGGCACGTTGGGCTCTCGCTCAGTGGAGGTGCGGACTCGCTGACGGTCCTGGACGAAAACGGCCGCTGTCTCGATCCCGGCGATCTTCAACTGCTTTTGCTGGAAAGCGTGTTGCAAGATGCGTCGCAAACTCCCGTCTTGCTCTCCGAAGGAGTGACGTGGAGGGCGGAGAGCGTGGTCCGCCAGCGGGGCGCAGCAGCGACAAGAGTGAGGAACGGCGTGTGGGGTGTGTCAGCGGCTTTGGTCACGGGGACCGGCGACGAACGGATCGGTCTGGGCGAGCTGGGTCAGGTGTTGACCCCAGACCTTCCAGTGCCTGATGCGACGTTCGCAGCCCTCCGGTTTTTGCAGGGGTTGGCGAGGAGGCGAATGCCGCTGAGCGAGTGGGTGGAAGAGGTGCAGCGGCGCTACGGTCGCAGTGCGCTGCGGTGGCGTCAGGTAGCAGCGGATGTCGCGGGGGTCAGAAATCTGGCCGGTGTGGCCGAGCTCGAGGTCCCTGGCTTGGGCCAACTCGAGCGAGTCCGATCGTCTGGCGTGGAGGATGGGCCAATGGAAGGAAAATGGAGCGCTGACGGCGGTCACACGTGGGTGTGGGCCCTGGGAGGAGCCGGTCGGTTTCTCCTGGTGGCGGAAGCCAGTGACCCGGAGGGCGCTGAGGCTTTGCTGGACAGGGTGGAGTCGCTTCTGCACTGAAAAATGTGCGGCTCTGAGAGACCCGTGAAAAATCTTCGCAAATCGCAAAACCGCAGGGGCGCGGGGGGCGCAGAAGATTTCGCAAGAGCGCCAACCAGTGTTCCCTCAAGGATGGCTGCCTGGACCGCATGAACCGATCTGGCCCCGGTTGGCGGGGTCCGTTGAGCTTGAGCGGTACGCTAACTCGTCAAGTACCTGTACTTGACGCCCATTCGGGTTT
>JAADFT010000524.1:0-2323 GCA_013152765.1 Calditrichota bacterium
AGCGCGAACAGAATGCAGAGTGTGCGAGGAGCCCAGTAAAGCAGCTTGTTGGTCTGGGGATTCATGAGATCCTCCTCAGGTTTGGTTGACGCTGAGTTTGCCAAGCTCTCCACGTGCCGTTCGCGAGCACGTGAAAGGCTGCTTCCGGACCGGGCTGGGAAAGAGGGCAGGGCAAGATTCGCTTACCAGTTAACGTGAAAATCGCCCAAATGTTGCCCGAAGTAGGCGGATTTTCCAACGTTTGACCGTTTGTACTCACGTGCAG
Organism: Calditrichota bacterium; assembly: GCA_013152765.1. Lineage (GTDB taxonomy): Bacteria > Zhuqueibacterota > Zhuqueibacteria > Oleimicrobiales > Geothermoviventaceae > Geothermovivens. The sequence continues at coordinate 266 of JAADFT010000524.1, forward strand.
AGCACAAAAAGCCGGACAGTGGAATCGCGCGAAGCTTGCGTCGACGCCAAGCGGCTCAAGCTGAAACGCCAGGCGCACAGAGCGGCCGGCGTTTCAGGAAACGTGTGCAGAGACTCTTTCCGTGGCCCGCTTCTGAGTTCGCACTTCCTGCGTGAATCTGCAGCAGTCTCTTTCCCTCCGGCCCGGACAGCTACTTGGGAGGACCTGTGGTCGTTTCCAGCTTTTCCCAGTCCAGTTGCGAGCCCCAGGCGCTGTGGGGAATCAGGAAAATCACGAGCGTAACTAAGGACGCAAGGACAACCTGCCATCTGGCGTTGCGGCGACCGCGTAGTGACCACAGAGCCCAGAGCCAGAAGACGAGAGCGATCAGGGTCTTGTTGTCAGTGAGGTCCCAGCCGAACGGGATTCCCGTCCACCACTGCCCGAAGGCGAAGTACTGCACGGCTGGACCGAGCACGAAGCCACCCACGACCAGCAGGGCAACTGCGATGAAGGAGTAGCTCCGCGTGGCAGGCCCGTTGACCAGGGCCTCAAGGCCTGCGCGGTTGGAGAAGAGCATGAACAGGAACATGGCCAGGATGTGTGGCACCAGAACCGCGAGAGGAACGTGGCCTTTGAAGCGAATGATGGCCGGCTTCTCCGGGAACGTGACCGAGGTGCTTCCGTCGCGAAGCTTGACCTCGTACTGCAGTTTCCCGGCAGGCGGTTGGTGTGGGAGCACTGCAACCAGGGTGTCGCCTCGGCGCTGCATGGGGAGCAGCTGCCACGATTCGTTGCTTGGGTAGTGTTTCCAGGCGATTTGACCGGTCACGGCCGTGTCTGGAACCAGAATTCGAACTTCCTGGCCGCCTGGTCCGCCGTGCGAACGGGGCAGCGCACATTTGATTTCTCGATCGCCGAGTTTGACCTTTACGCGGAACGGGTGAGTTGGACCAGTTGCCCGCTGGTACCGGGCTGCCAGTAACGTGATCAGAATTGCCAGAAACCAAAGGAGCCAAGAGCGCTTCTTCACGTCGGTTCCCTCCTGCTTTCCCTGCGCCGACTACAGCACCTGTCTCAGAGCGCCGAGCGCTTCGTCGTAGTTCGGGTGTTCGGTGTTCTCTTTCACAATCTGCACGTAGCGCACTACGTCGCTGTCGTCCACGACGAAAATCGAGCGGTTCAGCAGCCGCAATTCTTTGATCAGCACCCCGTAATTCTGGCCGAACGAGGCGTCGCGGTGGTCGGAAAGGGTGGCGACGCGGTCGACCCCGGCGGCTGCACACCAGCGCGCCTGGGCGAAGGGGAGATCCATGCTGATGGTCAGGATGACCACATTTTCGCCAAGTTCTGAGGCCAGCTCGTTGAAGCGACGTGTCTGCATGTCGCAAACCGGCGTGTCCAGCGACGGAACCACGCTGAGCAGCTTGACTTTGCCGGCGTAGTCCGCGAGCGTTTTTTCGTTCAGGTCGTTGTCGAGTACGACGAAGTCCGGAGCCTTCTGCCCAACCTGGATTTCAGGCCCCACGAGAGTCAGGGGATTTCCGTGCATCGTGGTGATCCCCTTGCGTTCGATCTGTTCTGGCGACATGACCGCCTCCCTGTTGTTCTCGTAAATGCGCTGTTTTGTCTGCCCCTTTCTCTAAACGGGGCTGGAAGGGCGGTTATTCCCGCGATTGTTGGGGCCGGTATCCAGTAAGAACGGGTTGTCGAGGTCTCGGTCAAGACCCGGCTGCGTTGTGGATTAAGTCTACTACGTCAGATCCGCGAAACAAAGGCGAAAGCGGCGCGTAGCTTCTCCGCCCGGGGATCAAATCCCCGGGCTACCAAAGGAAGCCGCCTGCTAAAGCAGGCTTGTCTCAGGCGAGACTAAGCAACATCTCGCCCTGGAGAAACCACGACTCTGAAAAGCCAACCACATCTTGACGTAGCAGAATTAAGTCAATTCGAGAAGTAAAGCAGTCGGAAAAGGGCGCAAAAAAGATCAGTACCTGTCAAGCCAAGAAAGCACTGGCGGAATTTTCTCGCGCTACGCGCGGCGTCCGAGGAGCTGGTTGGTGAGAGTTTCGAGGTGCGAGC
>JAADFT010000524.1:2346-4413 GCA_013152765.1 Calditrichota bacterium
TTTTTCGAGCAGCTCCGCCGTAACAGACTCCGCCGCCGATACGGCACCGGAGTCGTGGAAGAGCTCGACCACCTGGTCCACGTCCGCTGCGGAGAGGTTGCCGCGCTGGTAAAGGTCCAACAGCCACTCGCGTTTCTCTCGGGGCGCGTGCTGAAGCGCGTGGATGAAGAGAAACGTTTTCTTGCGGCTGCGAACGTCACTAGCCTGAGGCTTCCCGGACACACTCGCGCTGGACACAACGTCGAGCAGGTCGTCCTGAATCTGGAAAGCGAGGCCCAGGTTCCACCCGAACTCTCGCAAAGCGTGCACAGCGTCGTTCCCTGCGTTCGCTGCCAGGGCTCCCATCTCGCAGGACACGGCAAAGAGGCGTGCCGTTTTCTTGCCGATCATTTCGAAGTACTCTTCGCGAGACACGCTTGCTCGCGTTTCAAACTCCTTGTCCAGCGCCTGGCCCTCGCAAACCTCCAGAATGCCTTCCGAGAAAACGCGGCCAATTTCCTGAAGTCTGGGCGAGCTACAGCGGAAGAGCTCCCGGAACGCCAGAGCAACGAGTCCGTCACCCGCCAGGATGGCGGTTTCTTCGTCCCATTTCACGTGCACGGTCGGGCGGCCGCGGCGCAGGGAGTCGTGGTCCATGATGTCGTCGTGGACAAGGGTGAAGTTGTGCATCAGCTCTACGGCGACAGCGCAGTCGAAGGCCTGTTCGAGACGCCCGCCTGCAGCTTCCGCCGAGAGAACGACAAGCAGCGGGCGCAGGCGTTTACCCCCGGCCTCGAGGGTGTAGCGCACAGGAGCGTAAAAGGAAACAGGCGCGGATTTGGAAGACAGCTCAAGCAGTCGTTGTTGAACCAGGTTCCGAACGCGTGTGAGGGTGGTTTCGAAGGTGTTGTCCATTCAGAGTCCGCCGCGAAGTTGTTAGTCCAGCTTTCGAAGGTGCGTAAGCTCAGTACTGTCTTGAATCTACCGAAAACCGGGTAACTTTTCAAGGGAGAAGTGAACTTCCATCTGCCACGACGAACAAGGCAGGGAAGAACCAAACGCTACTTGGGGACTTCTCTCCTCACCCAAACAGCACTTCGCTGGCGGCGTAGTAGATGGCCATCAGGGCGGAGAAGACGGCGCTGGCGAAGAAGCGCCACTTCAGCGGGACGGCGTTCTGGATCAGGTAGTTGGCTACGAGAGCGATGGGGATGTTGGCCAGGAATGCCACAAGACCGAGGTAAAGCAGCAAAGAGTTGATTTCGGACCACTGGCCGGAGAACAGGCGGATGAAGAAGAGGTGACGGGCGATCCACAGCGGGTTGAAGTACAGAAGCGCCAGGGCGGTTCGTTTGAGCGACGTGACGAACCCCGGTTGGCCTGCGACCTGGTCGATCCAGCGAAAAACGTTGGGAATCTCCACTGCGTACACGGTTGCCCCAACCAGAGCCATCCCCAGGAGACGGTGCCAGGAAAACTGGCCGAGCATCAGGGCGGCTACCGAATCGCCGCTTGAGTAGATGATCAGCCCGCGCAGAACGTCGGCGCGCGAAATGGTGAGGCGGACCTTCATTTCGCGGTTTCGCGGTCCGCCGGCCGGTCGTACAGGGCCAGCAGGATTTTCTCCGGCGTGAGCGGGCTGTCGTAAAACGGTTGCAGGTTGGGATTGAACGCGCGCAGGGCGTCCAGAATGGCGAAGTACGCGGCCAGGCCGTACATGAACGGGGGTTCCCCAATGGCTTTGGAGTGGTACGGCCCCACCGGGTTTTCCGAATCCCCGAGAAACTGAACCTCGATCTCTGGCGCAAAGTGAATGTCCGGGATTTTGTACGTGCTGAGCGAGTCGGTGAGGAGCCTGCCCCGGTCGTCGTGGAGCACTTCTTCCAGCATGACCCAGCCAAGACCCTGCACCACGGCGCCTTCCACCTGACCGCGGTCGATCAGCGGGTTGAGGCTTTGCCCGACGTCGTGCAGGATCTTGACGGCGTCGACGGTAGCTGTGCCGCGGAGGCAGTCCACCGTTACTTCCACGATGCCCGTGCCGTACACGTGGTACGCGAACGGCTGTCCCTTCCCGGTTTCGGGATC
>JAADFT010000525.1 GCA_013152765.1 Calditrichota bacterium
ATGACTTCTCGGAATTTGCTGTCCGAGAAAAGCTGGCCAACAGGGAGTGAACAAACTCGAGGGAGAGCGTGATGTTCTCGACTTCTCACCAATCGCTGGTTGCAGGGAGCCTTTGGCTCGCAGTTTTGATGCTTCTTCTGATGTCGGCTGGCCGACCCGCTGCTGCGCAGGTGGACGCGCCCGATTGGGAGAATCCCGAGATCTTCGGCATCAACAAAGAACCTCCCCACGCCACGTTAATGCCCTACGCCACGCTGGAGGAAGCGCTGCGGGCGGAGAGAGAGGCCTCTCCATTTTACGAGTCGTTGAACGGGAAGTGGAAATTTCACTGGGTGCGCACGCCCGAAGAGCGTCCGGTGGATTTCTACAAACCCGATTTCGACGTGAGCTCCTGGGACGAAATCCCCGTACCGAGCAACTGGCAAATGCTCGGCTACGGAAAGCCGATCTACACCAACGTGCGCTACCCATTTCCGAAAAATCCACCCTACATCGACCACAGCTACAATCCGGTGGGTTCCTACCGCCGCGAGTTCACGGTGCCGTCCGAATGGGCCGGGCGGCAGGTGTTCATCCACTTCGACGGCGTGGAGTCGGCCTTCTACATCTGGATTAACGGGCAGAAGGTGGGCTACAGCCAGGACAGCCGCACGCCGGCGGAGTTCAACATCACCCGCTACTTGAGGCCGGGCACGAATTTGCTCGCAGTGGAAGTCTACCGCTGGTCAGACGGTTCGTACCTGGAGGACCAGGACTTCTGGCGTCTGAGCGGCATCTTCCGGAATGTCTACCTGTTTGCAGCGCCCACGGTTCACATTCGAGATTTCGAGCTCGTGCCCGACCTGGACGAGCAGTACCGCGACGCCACCCTGCACGTGACCGCCAGGATCAAGAACTACGGTGAGGAGCCCGCTGAGAACGTACGTGTGGAAGTTAGCCTGTACGACCCGGACGGTCAAATGCTGGGCAAGGGCCCTCTTCTGAGCAACGGCACGGCTTTGATTGCTCCAGGTGGCGAGAGCGTGCTGCCGATGAAAGCCCTTGTGAAGAATCCGACCAAGTGGACGGCCGAGACACCAAACCTTTACACGGCCGTTTTCCACCTGCTGGACGGAAATGGAAACACGCTCGAGTACCTGTCGGCTCGAATCGGTTTCCGCAAGGTGGAAGTGAAGAACGGCAGACTCCTGGTAAACGGGAAGCCGATTTACATCAAAGGCGTGAACCGCCACGAGCACGACCCGGACACGGGGCACTACGTGACCGTGGAGTCGATGGTGCGCGACATCAAGCTGATGAAGCAATTCAACATCAACACGGTGCGGACCAGCCACTACCCGAACGACCCGCACTGGTACGACCTCTGCGACGAGTACGGGATTTACCTGTTCGACGAGGCCAACATCGAGAGTCACGGGATGGGGTACAACCCACACGAGACCCTGGCCAACCGGCCCGAGTGGGAAGCAGCGCATTTCGATCGCATGCGGAGGATGGTGGAGCGAGACAAGAACCACCCGTCGGTGATCATCTGGTCGATGGGCAACGAGGCCGGTGACGGCACTACCTTCGAGGCCATGAGTGACTGGGTGCATCACCGCGACCCTTCGCGGCCAGTGCACTACGAGCGTGCTCAGCTGCGCCAGCACGTCGACATTGTTTCGTGGATGTACCCATCGTTGCGCAGGCTCATCCACTACGCGGAGACTCACGACGACCGGCCGCTGGTCATGTGCGAGTACGCTCATGCGATGGGGAATGCCGTCGGAAACCTGCGGGAGTACTGGGAGGTGATCAAGGCTTACCCCGTGCTCCAGGGCGGCAACATTTGGGACTGGGTTGACCAGGGGCTGCGCAAAAAAGACGAAAAAGGGCGAGAGTTCTGGGCTTACGGCGGGGACTACGGCGATGAGCCCAACGACGGCAACTTCTGCATCAACGGTCTGGTCCTTCCGGACAGGCAGGTCACGCCGAAGCTCTGGGAAGTGAAAAAGGTTTACCAGAATGTGGACTTTGAACCCGTCGACGTCTTCTACGGGAAAATCCGGCTGCGGAACGGGTACTTTTTCACCAACCTGGAAGATTTCGTGGTGAACTGGCAACTCCTGGAGGATGGCAAGGCCATTCAGCGCGGTAGTTTCGACGCCCCAAACACGCCACCTGGAGAGTCAGCCGTAGTAACGGTTCCGTTCAAGAAACCCGAGCTGCAACCGGGCGCTGAGTACCAGCTGCGCGTGGGACTGAGTTTGCGGCACGCAGCCCCGTGGGCAGAAGCGGGACACGAGGTGGCGTGGGAAGAATTCCGCATTCCTTACGCGGTTGCGGCTCCTCCGGTGGTTGCGGCAGACTCGCTGCCCAGTCTCGATCTGATCGAAGACGAAGGCACAATCCGCCTGACGACGCCCGGGTTCAAGGTGGTTTTCGACAAGAAGAGCGGGCGAATCGTCTCTTTAGCGTACGGCGCAAAGACGGTAATTGGACCGGAGGAGGAAGGCATCGTCGGGCCGGAACTCGACGTGTTTCGAGCACCCACGGACAACAACATGAAAAGGCTTGCCCCGGACTGGTACCAGGTTGGGCTGAACGATCTGAGCCGGGAAGTGCAGGACGTACAGGCGCAGCGGATCAGCCCTCAGGTCGTGGAGGTTGAGATCTCGGTTCACTACGCAGGTAAGAAAGACGCCGGCTTCAACCACCGGGCCGTGTACACCGTGTACGGAAACGGCTGGATTCACGTGGCCAATCGCATTGAGCCTGTCGGGCAGCTACCAGTGCTTCCGAAACTTGGTGTGAGGATGACCGTTGCAAGTCCGTACGAGAACATGGTGTGGTACGGCCGTGGTCCGTTCGAAAGTTACCCGGACAGGAAGACGGGAGCCGCGATCTCGCTCTGGCGCAGCACCGTGAGCCAGCAGGTGGTGCCCTACGTTCGCCCGCAGGAAACCGGCAACCACGAAGATGTGCGCTGGCTGGCACTGACGGACGAGGGCGGCAGCGGCCTCCTGATCGTCGGCGACGAACCCCTTTCGGTCTCGGCTTTGCACTACACCGCTAACGATCTGGACAAGGCCACCCACATCAATGAGCTGACGCCCAGAAAAAACGTCATCGTTTGCCTGGATGCACGAGTTCTTGGACTGGGGAACGGAAGCTGCGGACCCGGCGTGCTCGATCGCTACCTGCTTAAGCCGAATCCGGTTTCGTTCGGTTTCACGCTCAGGCCGTACGACCCGAAGATGGGCGATGTCCGGAGCGTGGCGAGGGTCAGGCTGGCACCCGGCGAGTAGAGCGGAAAAGCCGAAGCGAAAGGCCAGGCCTTTTGGGGGAAGAAGTCAGACTTTGTGGGCCAAAGCAAACCCGCACACACACGCTGGAGGTGCGGTGAAATGGCTGAGAAAAGTGCGAAGTCCGGGAAATCAGTCGCGTACTCGCGGCGGGAGTTTGTGAAGACCTCGGCGGGAGCCCTGGCTCTGGCGGGCCTCCGCACGGTGTGGCCAATCACGACGCGCGACGGCCGGCCGAACATCGTGCTGATCATGACCGACGAGCACAACGGCGGGGTTCTTGGGACCGCCGGCGACCGTCGCGCTCGCACTCCAAACCTGGACGCGCTGGCACAGCAGGGCGTGCTCTTCACGGACCACTACTGCAACTCGCCCCTCTGCGTGCCGTCGCGGCTTTCGTTCATCTCCGGCAAGTACATCTCGCGAACCGGTGTGTGGAGCAACACGCTTCCCAGTGCGGACTACCCAACCCTCCCGCGTATTCTGACGCAGGCGGGTTACCAGAGCTTCCTTTGCGGCAAAATGCACTTCGACCGCACCCGTCGCTACGGCTTTACGGAGATCTGGAAGAGTCCGCTGAACCAGCACCACAAGACGGGTCGGGGCAGACGCCGGAATCCCGACGATCTCAAACCGAAGCCGGGAATCTCGGAGCGCTTCAAAGATTTTCACACGGGCGACGTGTCGCGCGTTCTGAAACACGACCGCCAGACGACACACTGGGCTCAGGACTTCCTGTCCAGGCGAAAACGTCGCGACGGTCCCTTTTTCCTGGCAATTGGCTACCTGGCTCCTCACTTCCCCCTGATTGTGCCGCAAGCTTACTGGGAGCACTTCGCGGGCCAGATTCCTCTCCCGGTAATTCCCCCTGGACACCTGGAGTCGCAGCCGCTGAACTACAAGCACCTGCGGATCGCGTTCAACGTGGAGGACGCGCCAGTCGAAATTGTTCGCCGGGGCCGCGAGTTGTACTACGGGCTCACCGAGTGGGTGGACGTCGAGATCGGCAAGGTGCTGGCGGCCCTGCAGCAAAGCGACGTGGGGCGGAACACGGTGGTCGTCTACACCGCAGACCACGGCGAAAACATGGGCGAACACGGCCTGTGGTGGAAGAACTGCATGTACCAGCACGCTTCGCGCGTTCCTTTGATCGTCAGCTTTCCGGAACGCTGGAAGGGAGGGCAGGTGCGGCGAGGCGCGTGCTCACTGGTGGACGTGGCCGCAACCGTGGCGGCTTTGGCGGGTGCCTCGATGCCGGATGACTGGGACGGCGACTCGCTTTTGCCCTGGCTCGACGATCCAGAGGCGGCCTGGAAGGATTCGGCTCTCAGCGAGTACTACGGCCACAACATCGCGTCCGGCTTTGTGATGTTACGGCGCGGCCGGTTCAAGTACGTGTACCACACGCCGCCGGACGCACGACATCCGGCGCAGCGGGAGCTGTACGACCTGTCGCAGGACCCGGGCGAGTTCAACAATCTCGCGGATCAACCGGCCTACAAAGCGGTGGTGGAGGATTTGCACACGCAGATGCTCCGGGAACTCGGCGAACACCCGGACGAAACGGAACAGCGTTGCCGGAGGGACTACGCGCGCGGTTACGGTCGCGGGTAGGCCCGCGTACCGTTCGGCAACCGGGCGCGGTTTTGGGGCCTGACAGCCCCCTGGCGAGCGTTGGGGTATCCCGGAGCGGGGGCGTTTCTGCCGCGGTCTGTCTCGCCCGGGCAGCGCTTTGGTGAGAAGGTCCAGGAATTCGATCTGTGGCCAGGAGAGCAGCGGACGAACGAGAAGGGAGTGTGAACGGTGAGCAGCGACAGCAAATGGACGCGCAGGGAATTCCTGAAGACTTCTGTTGCGGCAACGGCGGTGTCTTCTTTGTGGCCGGGCTTTGCGCTGGGCGACAGTGCCTTACAGACCCAGGGCAGCGTCGTGGTGTGGGTGGAGAGCGGCGCTGTGATGGACGACCACGGCAGCGTGGACGCGAGCGTTCTGGAGCGAATGATCGACCGGGCTCTGTGCGAACTCACCGGCGAGAAGGATCCGCGCGATGCCTGGGCACGCTTCGTCAAACCGACGGACACCGTGGGGCTGAAGGTGAACACGCTCGGTCTCAAGCACGTTCGCAGGAGCAAACTGGTTGCGCACTTCCCAGCCGTTGGGAACGTACTGACGAAGCGACTGGTGGAGATCGTCGGCCGCCCGGAAAGATTGACGATCTGGGACCGCTACGACCGCGAGCTTGAGGCGGCTGGCTTCCAGATCAACCATGACGGGCCGGGTGTGCGCTGCTTAGGGTGGAAGAAAAAAATCGGGCCTGGCAAGAAAGAGTACCGCGTTGGCGGCAAGAAGACGCGCTTTTCCCGGATCCTGGACGAGGAGATTTCGGCGCTGATCAACATTCCCGTGCCGAAGACGCACAGGATTGCGGGGATCACGGGCGCGCTGAAGAACCACTACGGCTCGATCACAAACCCGCGCGACTTCCACGGGAACGGCTGCACCGAGCCGGGCATCCCGGAGCTGAACGCCCTGCCACCAGTTCGAGAGAAAACCCGTCTCATTCTCGTCGACGCTCTCTGGACGGTGATCGACGGAGGCCCCGGCTGGAGCCGCGAAGCCATGCGCCCGACGCGGTCGGTGCTGGTGAGTACGGATCCGGTGGCTGTGGACCGTGTCCTGCTGAAGATCATCGACGAGGCCAGGCGCGCCGAGGGACTGCCGCCAAAGGAGCCACTGGTTCGATTCCTGGCGCTGGCCGAAAAGCAGGAACTTGGCGTGGCAGATCTGCAGCGGATCAAGATCGTCAAGGTGAAGGGGCTGAGGCGAGTTGGCTGGGCAGCAGGTTGACAGGAGGCTGAGAATGCCGAACGTGGACCGCAGGGAGTTTTTGAAGGAAAGCGCAATTTTGACCGCCGGGTTGGCCCTGGGTTTGGGGGCGGCAGCGTGCTCCCGCGAGGGGTCGGCTCGACGTCCCAACATCGTCCTGATCATGGCGGACGACATGGGGTACTCGGACATCGGTTGCTTTGGTTCGGAAATCCACACACCCAACCTGGATCGACTGGCCTCGGGAGGGCTGCGGTTCACGCAATTCTACAACGCAGCACGCTGCTGCCCGACCCGGGCTTCGCTGCTCACCGGACTTTACCCGCACCAGGCCGGTGTCGGCTACATGATCCACAACCTGGGTTACCCGGCGTACCAGGGTTACCTCAACGATCAGTGCGTGACCCTTGCTGAGGCGCTGAAGCCGGCGGGCTATGTCACGCTGATGTCCGGCAAATGGCATGTTGGTGAAGAGCGGCCGCACTGGCCCGTAGACAGGGGGTTCGATCACTACTACGGTTTGATCAGCGGGGCGGCCAACTACTTCGACATCACCAAGACCAAGGCGCCGGGCGTGAAGCGCACGATGGCCATCGACGACAAGCCGTTTGTGCCCAAGCCAGGCAAATTCTACATGACCGACGCCATCACGGAGAACGCTGTCCGCTTCATTCGCCAGGCAGCAGGCGGATCGAAGCCTTTCTTCCTGTACGTTGCCTACACGGCACCGCACTGGCCGCTGCACGCCTGGCCGGAAGACATCGCAAAGTACCGCGGCAAATACGACTTCGGCTGGGATGAGTTGCGCAGGCGCCGCTATCAGCGCATGCTCGAGATGGGTATCATTCGCAAGAACTGGCAGCTCTCGCCCCGGGATCCTCGCGCCCACGCGTGGGAGAGCGAGACGGAAAAGGACCTGATGAGCCTGAAGATGGCCGTCTACGCAGCGCAGGTGGACCGAATGGACCAGGGGATTGGGCGCATCCTGCAGACCTTGGAGCAGGCCGGGATTCTGGAGAACACGCTGATTCTTTTCCTGTCCGACAACGGCGGCTGCGCGGAGGGTGGACCAAAGGGTTTCGACAGGCGCAAGAACGGTTTGCCGCCCGGCGGCGTGGATTCTTACATGAGTTACGGCCTGTGCTGGGCAAACGCCAGCAACACGCCGTTCCGACGCTTCAAGCACTGGGTGCACGAAGGCGGCGTCTCAACACCGCTGATCGTGCACTGGCCGGCTGTGATCAAGCGAGGCGGTGGCACGGTTCGCGAGATGGGCCACATCGTCGACATCATGCCGACGCTGCTGGATGTTGCCGGCGCACGCTACCCGGAGGAGCGCAACGGCAAGAGAATTCAACCGCCGGAAGGCAGGAGTCTCGTGCCTTTGTTCACCGGTGGGAAGTGGGACGAGCCGCGCTGGATTTTCTGGGAACACGAGGGGAATCGGGCTGTGCGCCACGGCAAGTGGAAGCTGGTGGCGGGCTACAAGGAGCCGTGGGAGTTGCACGACATGGAAGAAGACCGCACCGAGACGCGGGACCTTTCCGGCGACTACCCTGAGGTCGTGAAAGAACTGTCCGAGGCGTGGCAGGACTGGGCTAACAGGGTCGGAGTGCGACCCTGGCCTGTGAGACCCGCCAGGGGTGGGTAAGTTTCGAATGGAAGTCGGGGGTGCAAAATGACAAAGAGAAAGGGGACGCTGGTCGCAGTTTTGGTGCTGACAACTGCCCTGGGTTTCCCCGGGATCGAGCAGCACGTGGCCCAGGCCCAAACCCCGGCCAGCAGTAAGCAGCAGCCAGGGGCACGTTACGAAGAAATCCTTGCGACGATCGAGGCAAAGCGAGCGTCATTCGCCAGGCGGTACCGGGAAGGTTCGGACGAGGAGAAGCAGCGCGTTCTGCAAGAGGCGGGTAAGTACCTCGTAGACGTGCTGTCGCAGCAACTTTTTCCACAGTGGTACGGGACGCCGTGGGATTTTAACGGCGCGGCCAGGCGTCCGGGCGAAGGGCCAATTGCCTGCGGTGTGTTCGTCGCCCGGGTGCTGGCGCACGCTGGTTTCTCAATTTCTTCAGTTGCGCGCCTGGCCCAGCAGCCGTCGGAGGTGATCATCAAGAACCTGGTCCCGCGCAGTGAAATTCGCAGGTTCAGTTCGGTGAAACCTGAGAAGGTGGAAGCTGAGCTGCGAAATTGGGGTAAGGGGGTGTACATCGTTGGTCTGGACATTCACGTTGGCTTTGTGGTGAACGACGGCGACAGCATTCGCTTTGTGCACTACGACCCGCCCCGGGCCGTAGTGTCCGAGCCGCTGCTCGGTCGCAATCCGCTAGCCGACTCGCAGTACAGAGTGGTTGGCAGGTTGACAAATCCGACGACACTGCGCAAGTGGGTGCTGGGGGAACCGTTCACGCTCCAGTACGACTACTTTCGGTCGCGGCGCGCCAGGCAGTGAAGGGCGGTACCCGCTGTTTCCGGGATGGTCGAGAAGCGGTCTCGCGGGTGTCTGCCGGGTGGCGAACACGGCTGTTTGGCAGGTGGAAGGGCTGAACCCACCTCGGCGGCTGTCGCCGTGACGGCGCGCCGGTGAAAGGAAGCGCGAAAAGCAGAGAGGAGTCCGGTGGCAACGACAATCAGCCCACGGGCGTGCTTGAGGGAACTTGTTTCCACCGCGACTGTGCTGCTCCTGGTGGACTACACGCTGGGTGCGGCTGGGATTGCCGGGCGCTCACACCGCGGCTACGTTCTTGCGGCGGTGGTTTCGTTTCTTGCCGTGGTCCTGTTGTTGAGAACGGGTGTTCTGTCGCTACGCAGGTGTGGCGTCGCGCGCGGCGTCGTGGGGCAGATTTTCGCAGGCGTCTTTTTCGCGTTTGTGGGAGCGGCTGAGTTCTTCGCGCTGAACCGCGTGAATCTCTACCCGGTCGTCCTGGTCCTCATCGTGCTGACGCTGGCGTTGAACATCCTGGCTTTTCACGCGCAGGCCCGGAAGATCATCGAAGGGCGGACGGCCGCGTACAAACCTCTGTTCGGGAGCTACGCTTCGATTTTTCTCAACCTGGTCCTGGGCTTTGCTTTTCTCTACGTTCTGCTGGAAAGCTGGCGCGGCCAGTCTCTGTTCCGCGTCGGTGAGCCCACGGACAAGCTGCTGGACTACCTGTACTTCAGCGTCGTCACCATGACCAACCTGGGCTACGGCGACATCGTTCCTCAGACCGGACTGGCCAAGGGACTGGTCATGATCCAGTCCGTCCTCGGTTTTCTGCTGCTTTCCCTGATGGCCGGGATCGTCGTGGCGCGACTGGGCAGGAGGAGCAGGTAAACCACACTCTGCGAAGATTCCTGCTGGAACGCCCGGGGACGCCAGAGCTCGCCGGATTGGCAGAAGCAACTTTTTCGAGACTCTACAGATCTCGTTGACATGCCTCGCGCTGATCCTGACTCAGGGAGCACGACTGCGGGCCAGTTTGCGGGTGAAGCGGAGGCGTCTTTTTGAACAGTTACTCGGAATTCGCCGCCTTCTTTGCGCCTTCGGTTCCACTTTCCCACGGGCGAGGGTGAGCGACTGAGTTGTTCCTCATTTTGCAAGAACCGGGTGACGGCAATCTTCGATTGAATTTCTGAACGCGAGGGCAACCACGTGGGACAAACGGATTTGCAGACAACCGAGAAACTCGGCCTGAAAGAGCTGGTGGCGATGGGCATTGGGGGCATGGTGGGAGGTGGCATTTTCTCCGTGCTCGGGATTGCCGTTGCCACGGCCGGCCATGCAGCGCCGCTGGCCTTTGCACTGGGCGGCGTGATCGCCTTGCTCACGGGCTGGACGTACGTGCGCCTCGGACTGGCGTTCCGCTCCGACGGAGGCAGCTTCACCTACCTTGAGCACGCGTTCCGGAACGAGAACGTGGCGGGAATTGGTGGGTGGATTCTGATCCTGGGCTACGTGGGCACCCTTTCTCTCTACGCCTACACGTTCGGTGTGTACGGCTCCGCAATGCTCGGACACGGGCAAAGCGTGTGGTGGGGACGAGCGCTCGGTTCGGCGGTCCTGCTCCTGTTTCTGGGCGTGAATCTTTACGGGGTCAAATCCGCTGGTAGTGCGGAGGACCTGATCGTTGTGGTGAAGGTCGCAATCTTGGCGCTTTTTGCTGTTGCAGGGCTCCTGGTGGTGAAAAGCGACCACCTGCTGCCCGTGTTCGACAAGGGCGTTTTCAACGCGTTGATGGGCACAGCCCTGATTTTCGTCGCCTACGAGGGTTTCGAGCTGATCCCAAACGCCGTTCACGAAATGCGAAACCCGGAGCGTGACCTCGGCAGGGGCATTTTGCTGTCGATCGGGATTACCGTGCTGATCTACGTCCTGGTGTCGCTGGTGGCAGTTGGAAACCTGACCCCCGCGGAGATTACTCGCTACAAGGAGTACGCGCTGGCTGTCGCGGCAAAACCCTTCCTGGGTCAGGCGGGCTTCGGCCTGATCGGCCTCGGTGCTCTGTTGTCCACGGCCTCGGCCATTAACGCGACGCTCTTTGGCACGGCGCGGCTGACGATGGTCATGGCTCAGGAAAGAGAGTTGCCCCGCGTGTTCTCTTTTCGCGAGCGCACCAAGGATGTTCCCTGGGTGGGGTTGCTGGCCATCACAGCGGTGACGTTGATTTTCTCGAACACGGCCAATCTGACGGTGATTTCGTCTTTCGCCAGTTCCACGTTTCTTTTGCTCTTCGCGGCGATTAACCTCTCCGCTTTGCGTTTGCACGGACGAATTGGTGGCGAGCGCACAACGCCCTGGCTCGGCCTGGTACTTTCCGGCGCTTCCTGGCTGACGCTGAGTGTGTACATGTGGAGGAACTCGCCGCGGAGCCTTCTGTACATCGGGCTTTTCTACCTGGCGGTCATTCTGGCAGAGCTGCTGTTCAGCGAGCGGCGGGTGATCCGCCAGAGACTGTGAGAGGACAGTGTGGGGGCGGTGTGAGCTCGGGAGACGAAAGCCGGGACGAGACCGTAAGAATGGAGACGGGACTGTGAGTCGACAGCGGCGCTTGATCGTGGATGCCTTGTTCCTGGGTGTTGTGGGTGCCCTGAGTGCCCAGATTTTCATGTTTCTGCTTCACCTGGCTCAAAAGATTTTTCTGATTGGCCTCGCGGGCTACCACCCGCCGGGGTTGCCCGAAGAAGGGGGCGTGCTGCAGCAAGCCATCGGTCCACACGGTCTCTGGCTCATCCCTGTGGCCACCACGTTGGGTGGACTTCTCTCCGGTTTGCTCGTGTACACCTTTGCGCCTGAGGCCGAGGGTCACGGCACGGACACGGCGGTCAAGGCATTCCACCGGACGGCAGGATTCATCCGTAACCGGGTGGCTCCGTTGAAGGCCGTTGCGTCGGCAATCACGATCGGGTCCGGCGGCGCGGCTGGACGAGAGGGGCCGACGGCGCTGATTTCCGCAGGCGTGGGATCGACGTACGCCACGCTCACGCACCGCTCGGACGAGGACCGCCGACTTCTCGTGCTCATCGGAATGGCGGCGGGACTGTCGGCCATTTTTCGCTCGCCAATCGGCACGGCATTTTTCGCCATCGAGGTTCTCTACGGCAACATGGAGTTCGAAGCCGGGGCCTTGCTGTACACGCTGCTGGCTTCGGTTGTAGCTTACACCGTGAACGGCCTGTTCGTGGGCTGGCAACCTCTGTTCTCCGTGCCAGCCAACCTGGCCGTGCCGGGATTCGCGGACTACTTCGCTTACGCGGGGCTCGGGCTGGTGGCCGGAATTGTGGCAGCGGCCGTGCCGATGATCTTCTACGGCCTGCGCGACGCTTTCCACGCGATCCCTCTGCCACCGCACGTGAAACCGGCCTTAGGCGGACTTGGCGTCGGGCTGCTCGCTCTGGCATGGCCGCAGGTGCTCGGTGGCGGGTACGGCTGGATCCAGGAGGCGATGGACGGCCATCTGGCGCTGAAGCTCCTGTTCGCGCTCGTCTTTCTGAAAATGATCGCGTTTGCGCTCACCGTTTCGTCGGGCGGCTCGGGAGGCGTGTTCGCACCCACGCTTTTCGTGGGTGCCATGCTTGGCGGCGGACTTGCGCTCGTGTTTCATCAGCCGTCGGCGCCTTTTGTGATCGTGGGAATGGCGGCGTTGTTCGGTGGGGCGGCTCGCGTGCCCATCGCCACGCTGCTGATGGTTACGGAAATGACGGGCGGGTACCATTTCTTCGTACCGGCGGCGCTGGCAGTCACGGTCAGCTACTTCATTCAGGTGCTGCTTTCCTCGCGGCTGAAGTACCGCAGCCTCTACGAAGCGCAGGTTCCGGGTCGCCCGGATTCCGCTGCGCACCACCGCTACTACCTGGAAACCGCTTTACGGATTCTGCGTGAGGACAAGGACCTCGCGTTGAAAACCAAAGAACACCTGGATCTGCGCCGCTTGCTGGCAGCTGGCGTTCCGGTGGATTTGCCGGACGGTCGGCAAATTGTCCTGGGCAAGCTGCGTTCCGGCAGTGAGTTCGAGGGTAAAACCATCGGCGAGGTGCTGAGCGAGCTGGCGGCCGAAGACAGCGAAATCGTAGCCGTTTTCCGCGATGGCCACACTCTGCTCCCACACGAAGATCTCGTGCTCGAGGCGGGCGACTCGATCCTGGCAATCGTCCCAGCGGAAGGACGCGCGCGCCTGGAAGGGCATCTCACGCCGCTCGGCTCGGAGCAGGATTCGCAGCTCAGCGAGGCAGTCGCAAAGGGCGACCAGAGTGGCGGGTAACTGTGTTCGCCGTACCTGGCAAAACCTGGCTGCGGGGCCCGTCGGGAAGGCGCTGGTGGCAGGGTAAAGCCACGCGCCGGGGTGTGCTGTTCAGTCCCGCCAAGTCGGTTAGGGGCTAACTTGTCAGGCGAACAGGTTTCGAAAGTGTTCCAGAGCTGAACTGGAGCTGAGCGCGCGCCGCCTCCTCGCGCGCCGTTTCGTTCAAAAGCAGCCAACATTGCAGACGGAGGACTCCGCGGAACCGTGCGAGCCAGAACCTGGACCGTGATTCTTCTTGTGGCGCTGTCCGTCGCTGCAGGAGCGTTCGCACGTCAGCGGCAGTACAAGCGCTTCGTACGCGACGCGCTGGCCCTTGTGGTTGAGGGCAAACTGCAGGCCGCAGAACGTAAACTGCGCGCAACTTTGGATCTTTACCCAGGCGACGGCGAAGCTTTCTTCGGACTCGCTGTGGTTGCTGCCCGGCGCGGCCAAATGGACAGCGCGCTGACGTACGCACGGCGAGCCGTCGCAGCGGGGGTTCCGGTTGAGCGCTTTCGCGCTGGACCGCGGGACCTGCTCCGGCCGTTGCTGCGCTACCCGGGGTTCAGGCGCTGGCTGGCGTCCCACGGCAGCGAGCTCGTTCACGGTCCGATGCTCGGCAACGTGACGGACTCCTCGGCGAGTTTCTGGCTGCGTACAGCCGAAGAGGCTGCGGTTGAACTGGAAGTCTCCAGTGACAGCCTGTTCCGACACGTGTGTGCGCGTGCTCAGGGGGCCACGTCGGCCGAACGCGATTTTACGACCGTCATCCGGGTGGCCGGGTTGAAAGCGTCCACCCGCTACTTCTACCGCGTGGGCATCAACGGGATCCGGCAGCCCGGGGTCTGGTCGTTTCGAACATTCCCACGGTTCGGGCACCCCGCGAAGTTTCGCGTGGCCTTCGGCGGAGGGGCTGGTTACACCCCCTGGCACGAGCGCATGTGGGACACGGTCCGCAGGTTCAGGCCGCTCGCGTTCTTGTTTCTCGGGGACAACGTGTACATCGACCACCCGACCATGCCGGAGGTGCAGCGTTACTGCTACTACCGGCGGCAGTCGCGACCGGAGTTCCGACGCCTGGTGTCGCGCACCGCGGTCTACGCCATCTGGGATGACCACGATTTCTGCACCAACGACGGCTGGGGAGGTCCCGACGCTGACGAACCGCCCTGGAAACGGCAGGTGCTGCGAGTCTTCCGGGAGAACTGGGTTAACCCGGCGTACGGAGGCGGCAGCGCCGCGCCTGGCTGCTGGTTTCGCTTTTCGATCGGAGATGTGGACTTTTTCCTCCTGGACTGCCGCTTCTACCGGACGGATCCACACGCGCCTCACCCGTCGATGCTCGGTCCTGTGCAGAAGCGCTGGCTGCTGGATGGGTTGGCCAGTTCGACGGCGGTCTTCAAAGTGATTGCGTCCTCCGTTCCCTGGTCGTTTGGGACCAAGCCCGGTAGCCTGGACACGTGGGAGGGGTACAAAGCCGAACGCGAGGAGATTTTCTCGTTCATTGCACGCCAGCGGATTGAGGGGGTGCTTTTGCTCTCGGCCGATCGCCACCGTTCGGACGTGTGGAAAATCGAGCGACCCGGGGCCTACGATCTGTACGAGTTCGAGAGCTCGAAGCTGACCAACGTGCACACGCACCCGCTGATGCCCGGCGCCCTTTTTGGCTACAACGCCAGGTGCTCGTTTGGCCTGCTGGACTTTGACACGGAAGCCAGCGACCCGGAGGTAACCTACCGAATCGTGAACATCGACGGGGAAGTAGTGCACAGCGTAACGGTCAGGCGAAGTGAGCTGAGCTTTTGACGGTCGAACAAACGTGGAAGCGGTGCGAGCAACTGCAAGCAGAAGGAGGTAAGACGATGCGGAAAATCGTGACTGTGGCAGGGCTGCTGCTGTTGTGGACCAGCGCGTCTTTCGCCGGGAATCGGCTCAACGCTCAGTGGGAAGAGCTTTTCGACGGGAAAACGCTGAACGGCTGGGAGCAGAAGGGAGGCAAAGCGATTTACAAAGTTGAGGACGGGTGCATCGTAGGCATTTCGGTGAAAGGCGAGCCAAACAGCTTCCTCTGCACCAAGAAAACCTACGCCAATTTCGTCCTGGAAGTGGACTTCAAGGTAGATCCCGAGATGAACTCGGGGATCCAGATCCGCAGCAACAGCTACCCGGAGTACCGCAACGGCCGCGTGCACGGCTACCAGGTGGAAATCGACCCTTCGCCCCGGGCGTGGACGGGCGGCATCTACGACGAGGCGCGCCGTGGCTGGCTCTACGACCTGCGCTTGAACGAGGCAGCTCGCAAGGCCTTCAAACAAAACGCCTGGAATCACCTGCACATCGAAGCGATTGGCAACACCATTCGTACCTGGCTTAACGGCGTGCCGTGCGCGTACCTGGTAGACAACGTCACCCGCGAGGGTTTCATCGCGTTGCAGGTGCACGGTCGTCCAAAGAGCGGAATCAAGGTCTGGTGGAAAAACATTCGGATTCTTGACCTGGGTACGTGCACCCAGTTCCCCCAGAAAATCGAAGGCCACTCGCAAGAAGGGCAGCCAAAGTAGCGACAAATCCTGAAGCGCCGCGAAGCAGGCAGGCAGTTGAGTGCAGTGCTGAACGAAGAGGGGCGGTTACCGGACAAATGCCGATTGCGAGGACATTCCGGTCCGCCCCTTTTTGTTTTGCTGGGACCACCCCTGGGAGCGGGGCTTACGTTTCTTGGGGGCGCTCGTTCACTTAGCACATGAAAGTGCGGTGCAAGGCTGGACTTTGGTTGAAGCGGAGCAATTGAAGCGCCGGATTTTGGCGCGGGAGGGTGAAGATGCCGTCAGGAGAACTGAGTCGCAGGGAATTTCTGCGGGTTGCAGGTGTTGCGTCAGCGGCCGTTGGCGCTGGTCTGTCGTTCGCATCCAAAGCCGCGGGAAAAGATCGGCCACCTAACGTCATTCTGATCGTCAGCGACGACCAGGGAACGGTGGACATGGGGTGCTACGGGGCCAAGGATCTGATTACCCCGAACATGGACCGTTTGGCTGCGCGCGGCATTCGGTTCACACAGTTCTACGTTGGGGCACCCATCTGTTCCCCGTCAAGGGCGGCTCTGATGACCGGCCGCTACCCGCAGCACGCCGGCCTCGCCACCAACGCGTACGGCGACCGCGGCCTGCCCACCGATCAGGTGACCCTGGCAGACGTCATGAAAGCGGCAGGGTACCGAACGGCGATCTTCGGGAAATGGCACCTTGGTGAGACGCTGCCGCTCAGTCCCAACGCACGCGGTTTCGACGAATTCCTGGGCTTCAAGGTCGGTTGCATCGACAACTACTCGCACTTTTTCTACTGGCACGGGCCGAACCGCCACGATTTGTGGCTGAACGAAGAAGAACACTGGGAACCCGGTGTGTACTTTCCGGACATCGTGGTGCGCGAGGCCACCCGGTTCCTGGAAGAAAACCGCGACCGTCCGTTCTTTCTCTACCTGCCGTTCAACCTGCCGCATTACCCGCTGCAGCCGGAACGCCGGTTTGTGAAGCTGTACAGCCAGATGCAGGATCCACGCCGCAAGCGTTACGCCGCTTTCTTGACGACGCTGGACGACAAGCTCGGGACCATTTTGAAGAAGGTGGACGATCTTGGACTGACAGAAAACACTCTGGTGATCTACTTCAGTGACCACGGCCACAGTACGGAGGAACGGGCATTCGGAGGAGGCGGAAGCGCAGGACCCTACCGCGGACACAAGTTCACCGTGTGGGAAGGCGGAATCCGGGTGCCGGCCATCGTGTCCTGGCCGGGACACTTGCCCGAGGGCGAGGTGCGAGACCAGCTCGTGGCCAGCATGGACCTGATGCCCACAATTGCCGACCTCTGCGGCGCCAGGTTGCCGTCCGTTTCTCTGGACGGGCGCAGCTTGCGTCGGGTGCTGGAGTCGCCGGACGCCCCGACACCGCACCCCGTGATGCACTGGGCTGCGGGCAAACGCTGGGCAGTGCGACGTGGGAAGTGGAAACTGGTGTTCGACAAAGAACTCTTTCTT
Source organism: Calditrichota bacterium (assembly GCA_013152765.1). Classification (GTDB taxonomy): domain Bacteria; phylum Zhuqueibacterota; class Zhuqueibacteria; order Oleimicrobiales; family Geothermoviventaceae; genus Geothermovivens. The sequence goes on from JAADFT010000525.1 coordinate 16,899, forward strand.
GCTGACCTGGAGGCCGACCCGTCCGAGTCGGTCAATCTGGCGAGCAAATTCCCTGACGTGGTGCGCGACCTGAAACACGAACACGAACGCTGGCTGGCCGAGGTGACCCGGTAGCGCTCGCTGGCAAAACGTGTGTTCTGTGCAGGGCTTCTCACGCTTTTCGCCGTCGGTGGAAAGCGAGGGTGTAGAGGAGTACGTTCACAGCGACCACAACCGTGCCCAGCACAAGTTGTACGGTCCGCGTCAGACCTTCCGGGTAAAGAATTGGGAGGAGGTAGTGTTCTACGAAACCCGTGGTGTAGGCAGCGGCTCCTGCCCGGACTCGTAGCCAGTTTTCCAGCGGCGTCAGCGGGCAGATCCAGCCGACGAACTCGATGGCGGCTCCGTAAACCGCGCACGGGAGGTGAAACCAGGCTACGCGCGGTTTCCAGATGACCAGCAGCCCGCCGAGGACAACGAACAGGACGAAGAGAAAATGCAGCAGAACGACGAGCTCGGCGAGAAACAACGCAAACACGGCGCTTCCCTCCTCAAACGGCAGCGAGCACCGGTGCAGCACTCTGACGCTGCAACTGTGGACAAGCGCGACGCCGCGGCTCAAACGCCGGACACGGCGCTCCGTGACTGGCCAGCCCGTGCGCAGGGGAAACAGGTCTCGTGGCCAACGGTCGTACTCTTTCTGTTTCTTCTTGCACTCTCCGGACTGGTGTCGGTTCCGGCTGAGGCGTCCTGTGAGCGGGAGCTGGCGATTGTGGTGGCGGACTCCGCGGCAAACCTGGCTGCCCGTGTGCTACGGGAAGAGGTGAAACTGCGGTCCGGCTGTCGCTGGGAACTTCGCACGAAGAGGCCGCCGTCGGTGACTGGAGTTGTCTACGTAGGAGTGGGGCAACTTCCACAGACCGCACCGGTGACGCTGCGTCGCATTCTGCACACCTTGCCGGAGCCGGGTCCGGAAGGATTTCGACTCGTCGTCCGGGGAAGACCCGTGCTGGTAGCCGCAGTGGTCGGTGCTGATGCCAGAGGGGCCCTGTACGGCGTGGGGCGTCTTCTCAGGAAACTGGCCCTGCGCCCGGGCAGGGTGGAGTTTCCGGACTCTCTGGCACTCTCCACAACGCCGGCACACCGAATCCGCGGTGTGCAGATGACCTACCACCCCACAACCAACACGTACGACGCGTGGGTGCCTGAGCAGTTCGAGCGCTACGTCCGGGATCTGGTGCTGTTCGGGGCTAACAGCGTCGAGATTCTCGGGGCCGGTGCGGACGGACGCTACGTCGGTCCGCTGATGAAACTGCCACCCGAACAAATGATGGTCGAGCAGGCGCGCATTCTGGCCCGCTACAACCTGGACGTGTGGCTCTTCTACCCAAATCGACGCAAGTCTTTTCGTGATCCCGACGTTGCCGCAAAAGAGCTCCGAGCGCGAGCGGAAGTCTTCCGCAGTCTACCTCGCCTCGACCATGTTTTTGTCCCCGGTGGCGACCCCGGCGAAGTTCCCGTTGGAGAGCTGTTTCCCTGGCTCGACCGTGTCGCCGAGGTGCTGCGCCGGTTTCATCCGAAAGCGGACATCTGGGTGTCGCCGCAAAACCCGCACGCGACGAGCGCCTGGCTGGACACATTCGTGCAGAACGTGAACCGGAAGCCCAAGTGGTTGGGTGGCGTCGTGTACGGGCCCTGGGTGGCTCTGCCGCTACCCGAGCTGCGGCGGCGCGTGCGTCCCGACGTGCCCATCCGCAGGTACCCGGACATCACGCACACGATCAGTTGTCAGTATCCGGTGCCGCGCTGGGACGTCGCCTGGGCGCTGACCCTGGGGCGCGAACCGATCAACCCGCGGCCCAGGGCGATCAAGCGCATCGAAAACGTGTTTCACGACCTTGTGGCGGGGGGCATCCCTTACTCGGAGGGCGTGAATGACGACGTGAACAAATTCGTGTGGCTGGACCAGGCCTGGGATCCGAAGACGCCGGTGCTGGAAACCCTGCGGGACTACGCGCGGCTCTTCATCAGTCCCGAGTGGGACGAAGCGCTGGCTAAGGGATTTCTGGCTTTGGAGGCGAACTGGCAGGGAGCCCTTCTGGCCAACGAGAATGTGGAAACGACGCGGTTGCAGTGGGAGACGCTGGAGAAATGCGTGCCGTCAAGGGTGCGGCGTAACTTCCGGTTTCAGATGGGGTTGTTGCGAGCGCTGTGCGACGCGCTCGTGCGGCGGCGTTTGATTTGGGACACCGCCAGGGAAGAACGAGCGCTTCAACTACTTCGCCAGGCTCGGGTGCTCGGAGCAGAGGCTGCCCTGCAGGAGGCGGAGGCGTGTCTGCTGGAGCAGGAGGCGGACGACCCCGTCCGAGAGCTTCGCCGGCGCTGCTGGGCTTTGGGCGATTCGCTGTTTCGGGGGATTGGTCTACAATTGTCGGTGACGCGTTACGGAGCTGCGTCTCGCGAGCGAGGCGCTTTTCTGGACGCCCTGGATGAGCCGCTGAACAACGTTCGCTGGTTGCTGGCGCGGTTTCGGGAGGCCCGTGCTCGACCCACGGAGGAAGAGCGGGTTCGGGCGATCGATCGCATTTTGCACTGGTGCGACCCAGGGCCGGGTGGATTCTACGACGACCTCGGCTCGTGGCAGTCGTGGACACGTGTGGTAGCAGCGACGGATTGGTGGGAAGATCCCGGCACGTTCTTCACGCCGCGGGTGAGTTTCACAACCGGGTTGCGGCGGGACGAGGTGCCGTGGGGGAAACAGCGCGGAATCGAAGGACCAGCTGTTCGCCTTTCCTGGTGGCGCCAGCTGACCACGCTCTACCGCACGCCGCTGCGGCTGCGCTACGCGAACCTTGATCCGCACGCTGCCTACCGGCTCCGCGTGAACGTGCTCGGCCGTTTTCGCTCGCGGATGAAGCTGGTGGCCGACAGCACGTGGGTGATTCACGATTTTCTGAGGCGCGAGCGTGGATTCCTCCGGGAATTTGACGTTCCGAAAGAGGCCACCGCCGACGGCGAACTGCTGCTGGAGTGGACCTGTCCCGATGGTGACCGGGGCGCTCAAGTAGCGGAGGTGTGGTTGATCCGGAAGTGAAGCGGGGAAGTTGCGACGCCGGAGCCTTGCGTGTCGACCAGCTCGGGAAACGGCGTTGGGGGCGGATGAGGATCGAGTGCTCCTGGGTTTCAGATGAGCTCCTGCGAGACCCGCCACTATTTCGGACCAGTGTGGAGAGGAGGGACCAACGGTGAACGACACGGGTGACTCTTGCTGTCGCAAGTTCCTGAAACGGTTCGGCATGCTTGCTGTCTTCTCGATTGTGCTGGTTTGGTGGTTGGCACCTGCTCAGGCTGGTTGGCCCAAGTTTCTGGCTTACTCGGCCCGGCCCAATCCCTACCTGACCGACCATGCTGCCGATGTTGCTTCCCTCTACGACGGGTTGATTTTCCCACTCGGTGACTGGGAACGATCCATCCCGAAGCTTCTCGGTGTGGACGGTCGTGCACCTCTGGACAGTTCGTGGCTCGCCGAAGCCAGGCGCAACCTTGCGGCATTGCGGCGAGCTGGTGCCACGGAGAATCTGCTCGACGTTTCCTTCGCCGCGAACGGTACCTGGCCGACGCAAGAGACACTGCTGTCGCCGGAGTTCGCAGCCAAGATGGCACGCTACTTTGGCCGACTGGCCGAGGTTGCGCATGACCTTGGGTTCCGGGGTGTGTGCATCGACCTGGAGTACCCCTACCCGCGCTACGAGCTGGACCACCCACAGTACGATTACAGCACCACGACCCCGGGGCAGCTCCTCGAAGCTGCAGAACGCGAGGGGTACGCTGTGGGCGAAAGCGTCCTGGATGCTTACCCGGATGCCGTTGTGTGGACCCTGCCGGGAGTGGTGCGTGGCCGGCCAATTGCCCGTGCGTTCTGGTTCGGATTGCTCAAAGCGATGGCTGAGCGTGATGCGCCCGGAGGGCTACACCTGGGAATGGAATTCACTTACTCGCTGCTGGATCCGGCCACGATTCTGGCCAGCACGCGTGCAGAAGAACTCGCCTTGAGCACACTGGCGGATTCAACGTTGCTCAGCTACTGGCAGCGCCGGTGCAGCACGGCCCCTGGTGTGTGGCCGCTTCACATGGTGGAAACCGGCGGAAAAGGGTACCCGGTACGTCCGTGGAAAGCGGAAATCACCGAGCTACGGCACGAAGTTGCGTTGCTGGCAGCTGTGACGAAACGCTACCTCTGGTCGTACACGGGAACGCCTGTGTGGTACCTGTACACTCCAGAGCTCGGAAAACGGTACGGCTTGCGAAAGCAGGTTTTCCGACGTCCGGATGTGGACATTCGCGACTGGCACCGGCTTTTGCGGGAGAAACCGGTGCTGGTCGACCGCACGTCGCCGCTGTGGCCGTGGGTGGAGGCGATCCGTGCGTACGACCAAGGGCGTTTGAGCGGAGAGGCTTTGTGCTGGCGGTTTGGAACCCCGGCGCGCTGGTGGACGCTCATTCCGCTGGCAAATCCAAAGAATGGGGCCGCGTTCTCGGTACCCGAAGCCCTGGAGGTCACGCCTGATCCGGGGCCAGCGTTCATCGGCCGCGACGGGGTGGTTCGCTGGTTCGTGTGGGAAAATCTGGACCCACGCGGAGCCGTGAGTCCACGGACAATCCTGGATTGGTGGAACACCGACAGCTCAGCGGCGGTGTTCGTCGCCAGCGTGTGGAGTGAGCGGCCGCGAGACGTGTACGTGGAAATCGGCTGGGACGACGGGCTTCTCGTCACACTGAACGCCGACACCGTGCTGGATCACCGGGCGTACCCGACCCGTGGGCACGGCTGGCAGTACCGGGACCGGTACATTTTCGAGGACCAGGCTCTGGTGCACTTGCCTGCGGGTACGTCTACACTACGGGTGTTGTCGCTGAACTCGCACGGTAACTGGGTGTTTTCTCTGCGCTTCGTCGACGAGCGTGGGCTCCCCGTGCCTGATTTGCGTTTCGGTTTGCCGAACGACCCGTGCGGTCGACGGTGA